>DASRHD010000068.1:0-2990 GCA_035650695.1 Opitutaceae bacterium | reverse complement strand
CGCATCTCGACGCGGCTCTCGCCAGCGCAGACCCAGGTCTCGAACTCGCCGCCGCCGAGGTTCTTAAAACCGCCGCAGCCGCTGGTCCAATTCTGCACCGTATAGGTGCTGGAATACTGGGTGTAACCGGAGGTTTGGGCGTGCAGGCTGCCGAGGGCGAGAAAAGCCCAGGCTGCAAGAGCCGGGGCGAGCTTACTCATGATGTTTTGCATATGCGATCGTAGGGTGGATTTGGGGTTGCCACGATTTGGTCAGTGACCTGGCGTGGGGTTGGGCCCGGCTCACGAGAGGATAAGCGGGATTAGGGTATGTGAGAAGAGAGCCTAATCTATTCCATAAAAACGCGAGAATAACCATCCGTTGTTTACATGATAAATCATTTATATCGGTTAGTAACACACGCCATAATAAGTGATTTCGGGCCTGTTATATACAGGCCGTTTCGGGTAATGCATAAAACTGGCGAAACACCCGTGGCCTTCGGGCGGAGCAAAGCGGGCGGTGGAGGACCAACCGCGCCAACCGAGAGGTTTGTCAGTGTTGCAGATCGCCGGGCTGCTCGGGGATGCCCGTCTGATCGAGAAACTGCGCCGTCGTTGCCGGACCGAGGTCTTTCCAGTCCTGTAATACCCACACGAGTTTTTTGTCCGGCGAGACTTCGATCGCCTGGATGATATTGGGCCGGTCCTCTTTCTTCGTGCCGCCGGTCGAGCTGAAGATGACGGTGTCGCCGTTGTCGAGGCGCTCCGCCGTCTGGGTGTTGTGCAATACCAGGCCGGGCGGGAGGTCGGCGGGCGTGAACTCCCAGACGGTCTTGCCCTTGGGGTCCACTTCACGGACGAGGCGGTCGTGCTCGTCGGTGATGAGCGTGTTGCCGTTGTGGAGCCGGACCGCGGCCCACGGCGTGGGAATTTCGCAGCGCCACACTTCCCTCATGTCGCGATTGTATTCGACGACCTGGCCCATTTTGAGGAACGGGACAAGGAACGTGCCGGCGGCGGTCATGCGGATGCGGCGGAACTGCGGGTGAACCGTCCGCTGGTTGTTGAAGCTGACCGCCGGCAGGGCATGGTTGATTTCGATCTCGCCAGTCTTTTTGTCGAGGAGCAGGAGGCGGGGCGGCAGGCCGTTTTGCACGAGCAGGACCTTGTCGAGACCGACCGGCTGCACGCTATGAACTTCGGTGCCGGCGGGCGGCTCGTAATGCCAGACGACCTGCTTCTGCGGCGTGACTTCCTGCACGGAGAACTGGCGGGCAAAAAGGATGTGGCCGTTGGACATCAGCCAGACGTCGTCAATCTCGCCGCCCCGGTCGGGGGAGAAACGGCCCGCGGAATAGGTCCAGATCACCTTGCCGCCGTTGACAAGGAAGAGGGTGTTGAAGCCCTCGCCGGCGTAGAGCATCGGATGCTGGGCGAGGCCCTGGCCGGGCCACGCCGGCACCGGCGCGGTAGGCTCGGTCGGCCAGGTGCGCTCCTGCGGCATTTCGGCCGGCCCGCGCACGGGGACGTCGGGGGCGGTGAACTGGCCGAGCACGCTTTGCATCGAGGCAGACGGCGCCGCGGTATCGGCTGCATGAACGATTGTGGAAAGAACGAGGCCGACCGCAAACGCGGCGAGCAGGGGCAGGGTGGAGGAGCGCATGGGATCAAGAATCAAAAATGGCGTGCATGGCCGTGGCCGGGACCCTACTCGCGGACGGTCAGCACGGCGTAGGTCTTCTTGCCTTTACGGAGCAAGAGGTGCTTGCCGAAAAGAAGGTCCTTGGCGGTGACAGCGCGGGTGAGGTCGGCCGCGCGCTCATTGTTCACATAAATTCCGCCGCCTTCGATATCCTTGCGCGCCTGGCCCTTGGAAGGCGCAAGACCGGACTGCACAAGCAGCTCGATCAGCGGCGCGCCGTCGCCGGAAATCCTGGCTTTATCCAAATCTTTGGTCGGCACCTCGCCGACGACGTCTTGGAAAATTTCCTCGGTGACGCCGTCGAGGGCGCCGCCGAAGAGGATTTCGCTGGCCTTGATCGCTGCGGTGAGCGCCTCGGCGCCGTGCACCAGCGTGGTGAGTTCGCGGCCAAGGGTTCTTTGCGCGGTGCGCGCGCCGGGATTCTTTTTCACTTCGGCTTCGAGCGCAGCAATTTCCTCGTGCGGCAGAAATGTCAGCGTCTTGAGCAGCTTGATGACGTCGGCGTCGTCCGTATTGACGAAAAACTGGTAGAAACGGTAGGGGCTGGTTTTTTTTGGATCGAGCCAGACGGCACCGGCGGCGGTCTTACCGTACTTGGTGCCGTCAGCCTTGGTCAGGAGCGGCAGGACGAGACCGTGAGCGGTCTTGCCGCCTTTGCGGCGGATGAGCTCGGCGCCGGCGGTGATGTTGCCCCACTGGTCGGTGGCGCCGATCTGCAGCTCACAGTTCATCGCCTGATGCAGATGATAAAAATCGTAGGCTTGGAGCAGCATGTAACTGAACTCCGTGTAGCTGATGCCGTTTTCGCGGTCCTCCATGCGGGCGCGGACCGACTCCTTGGCGACCATCCAGTTCACGGTGAAATGCTTTCCGATGTCGCGTAGGAACTCCAGATAGGTAAGGGGTGCGGTCCAGGTGGCGTTGTCGACGAGGTGCGCAGGGTTTTGCGTGGTTTTAAAATCGAGCAGGCGATGGAGCTGGCTTTTGATCGACTGAAGGTTGTGGAGGACCTGTTCACGCGTCTGAAGATTGCGCTCGGAGGATTTGCCGGAAGGGTCGCCGATCATGCCCGTGGCGCCGCCCGCGAGCGCGATGGGATGATGGCCGGCCTCTTGGAAGCGCCGCAGGACGAGCAGCGGCACGAGGTTGCCCACATGGAGCGAATCGGAGGTCGGATCGAAGCCGGCATAAAGCGTGATCGGGCCTTGGGCCAGGCGTTTGGCCAGCCCGTCAAGGTCGGTGCCATCGGCCACCAAGCCGCGCCATTGGAGATCTTCCAGCAGGGTCATGAGTAAAGCATCCAGTCT
>DASRHD010000067.1:0-2557 GCA_035650695.1 Opitutaceae bacterium | reverse complement strand
GCGCCGAGCGCCTCGCAGAAGCGAAGCCAGATTCGCCCGCCTGTGGTGGCGATGTTGATAAAGCCGTCGGAGGTCTTGAACACGCCGGTCGGGATCGAGGTCGGATGATCGTTGCCGGCCTGCTGCGCCACGTCCTTGTCCATCAGCCAGCGCGCGGCCTGGAAATCCAGCATGAAGATCTGCGCCTGCAACAGCGAGGTCTGCACCCACTGGCCTTCGCCCGAAACTTCGCGCTCGAGCAGGGCGGTGAGGATGCCCATGGCGCAGAACAGTCCGGCGGTGAGATCGGCGACGGGAATGCCGACCCGCATCGGCCCTTCGCCCGGTGCTCCCGTGATCGACATCAGCCCGCCCATGCCTTGCGCGATCTGATCGAAGCCGGGCCGCTTGTGATAGGGCCCGTCCTGCCCGAAGCCGGAGATGCTGCCATAGACGATACGCGGATTGATCTTCTTCACGCTCTCATAATCGACGCCGAGCTTGGTCTTGACGTCGGGGCGGAAATTCTCGACCACGACGTCGGCCTGCCTGACCAGACGATTGAAGACCTCGAGGCCTTTCGGGTCCTTCAGGTTCAGCGAGATCGCCCGCTTGTTGCGGTGTAAATTCTGGAAGTCGGCGCCACGGCGCGGCCCGCCGAGCTGCTCGCCGCCGGCATCTTCCAAAATCGCGTCGATCTTGATGACGTTGGCGCCCCAGTCCGCCAGCTGCCGGACGCAGGTTGGGCCGGCCCGCACCCGTGTGAGGTCGAGCACGGTGAAGCGGGACAGGGCCTGCGAAGCTCTGGGGAATGTCATCTGAGGGAAGCTCCGGACAAATACGGATACAGCACTGTTCTGATCGACCAGAATGAGCGCAAATTCAATAGCCGTTCAAAGGGATGCGGCCTGCCGGGAACGCAAGCCCGCCGTTCGACTCCTGATCCGCCGCCCCGAAACGTCCGTATTTGGCATGTTGTTGTTGTCGTGCGTAACGGCCCGCTGCCGTCTGTTCGGAACCGTCGGCGGACTCAGTTGCCGGATGGATCATATTTCCTTCAATTGTGAAGCTGTCCGAAACTGCAAATTAAGGCGCTTGAGCGATTCTCGGTGCTCGGTCATTGTGCCTGCGATTCGTGCCGTTTTCGGCAACGGGCAGGGGTGGGTTCAAGGGAAAATTCACAAGTGGTATCAATAGCTAGGCGATGAAGAAGCCGTCCGACGATAGTTTCGACTTTTCCGACTTTTCTCTGACCGGTTCGAACCCTGGCACCGATGGGAGGCCGGGAAATTCCGCGCCGCCGACCCCGGAGCCGGTGGAAGCCTCCGCGGAGGCACAGGAAGCCCAGGCCGCGGTCGCGGCGAGCGGACCCGGCGGCCCGGGATCGACGGTGGCCGTCACGGGATCGAGCGGCTTCACCATCAATCTGGAATTTGACGCGGCGGCGATGGCGGCGCCCGCCAGTTTCCGCGCCGGCATCGAGCAGGCCGCGGCGATGTTGAGCGCCGCGCTCACCGATCCGATCACCGTCAACATCTCGATCGACTACAGCGGAACGGGCGGGGGCGCGGCCGGCGGCCCCACCGGTGGCTATTACGAACCCTACACCACGGTCCGCGCCGACCTGGTCAACAACGCCTCGCCGGGCGACACGACCTTCAATTCGCTGCCGACGGGATCGTCGATTGCGGGCCAGACCCAGGTTGCGGTGTGGTATGCGCAGCTCAAGGAAATGGGCTTGATCAGCGCCACCGGCACCGAAGTTGACGGCAGCGCGACCTTTGCCACCGACATCAATTCGAATCTGCTGGTCGGCGTGGCGCTGCACGAACTGACCCACGCGATGGGCCGCGTGCCCTATGGTCCGACAACCGGGCAAACGACCCCCACCCCGCAGCCCGACATTTTCGATTTCTTTCGATTCACCTCCGCCGGTAACATTCTCATCGATGGCGACGCCACCGCGCCGGCGGCGTATTTCTCGCTGAACAACGGCGTCACCAAGATCGCCGACTACGGCCAGACCTCCGACTCCAGCGACTTCCTCAACAGCGGGCTTGCGGGACCGACCGATCCCTTCGACGAGTTCTATTCCAGCAGCACGCAGCAGCAGCTCACGGCCCTCGACCTGAAACAGCTCGATGCGCTCGGCTTTCATCTGGCGGCCAACGCGCCGCAAACCGTGATTGAGGCGTTCGGGTCGACCAAGCTGGTTGAAGTGGGAAGCAATTTTTTTCTCGATCCGGTGGCCGGCGGCACCGGCCCCGAGCTGAAATACAGCGGCGCGGCGTTCGTTGCCGGGTCGACATGGGGCGGATGGGCGCCGATCGGCGCGGAAGCGATCTCCGGCGGCTATGAGGTTGCCTTCAAGACCGGCGCGGACAGCTACGCGGTCTGGGATACCGACACGAACGGCAACCTCACGACGATTGCGCTCGGGACGACGTCGGGCAGCAGCACTGCGCTGGAATCGTTGGAGACCAGTTTCCACCAGGATCTGAACGGCGACGGCACGATCGGCATTCCTGCCGCACCCGGCTCCACGACCATCGAGGCGTACGGTTCAACCGCGCTGGTG
>DASRHD010000066.1:0-6130 GCA_035650695.1 Opitutaceae bacterium | reverse complement strand
CTGACCGGCGTGCCGGTGTAGAGCGTGCCGGCGGTCTCGCTCGGCGTGCTGCCGTCGGTGGTGTAGCGGATCGAGGCGCCGCTGGTGGCATCGGAGATCGTGACGCTTTGCGCGCTGCTGTAGGTGCCGGGAGCCGGACTGAAGCTCGGCGCGGCGACCGACGATCCATTGATCACATAGGTGACGATGTTAACCCCGCTGTCGGTCATGCCGTTGGCGGAGGCGATGGCATGAATCGTGGTCGTGCTGCCGACGGGCACCGGCCCGGTGTAAATCGTCCCGCTGGAGGCGGAGGGCGTGCTGCCATCGGTGGTGTAACGGATGGTGGCGCCGGGCGTGGCGGAAGTGATGACAGCGCTGACCGCGCCGGAATAGATTCCGCCGCCAGGATTGAAGTCGGGAGCGGCGGCAGTCGTGCTCGTGACCAAATTCACGCATACATTCGAATGCTGGATATAGTCAGCGCCATTGTCGGTGCCGAGGGCGAGACCGGTGCTCATGCCGCGGTAGAGTCCCCACTTCGGCCGGTAGTCGGTGGAGTTTGCCAGTGAAACATCGACGTTGGTCGGCCCTTGAAAAGAGTCGCCGTTGACCGAGGCCTGGACCAAGCCGGTGCTTGAGCCGCGCGGCGACGTCTTGATCCGCCAAGTGAGCGCCTGCCAGGTGGCGGCGGCCGATGGAATATTGCGGGCGACGATGTGGCTGCCGGCGCCGGCGGGCAGCCACATGACGTGGGCGTTGGCCGGACCGCCGCGCACATCGCCGAAAACGAGCGGAAGGCTGTTGTCGCCGTCGGTCGCCTTGAGCTGGAAAAAATCCTCCCAATGCGGGCTGGCGGGAAAATTCGGACTGGTGCGCCAGGTGGTGACATACTCGAAGAGCTGGCCGACTTTTTGGTGCGGACCGAGACCCTTGACTTCGGCGCGCTGGCGATCGGTCCGGGTCGACACCGCGCCGTCGCCGTCCCACCAGGTAGAATTGTAGCGCAGAAGCATCTGCACGACGCCAGGCGAGATGTTGGTGATGTTGATGAAGCTGCTGTCGTTTTTGAAGGTGTTGCTCGCGGGAAAATAAATCACCGTCGGCTCCTCCTCGCCTTCAAAATCGCTCAAACTGGTCATGGTGGTGGCAAAGGCCGGAAGGGTCATCAGCGCGCCAACCGTCAGCGCGCGGCAAGTCAGGGGTAATGCTTTCATTGGGGATGGGGTTTTAGGGGTAAACGCAAACCGTGCACCCGGAAACCGGGTGCACGGATGTTGCGCAAATCGGGGCAAGAAACGGTACAATATCCCGGAGACGCCGAATATCGTGCGTTTGGGGGATGTTGTCCGGTGACCGGCTTTTTACTGGCCGGTGAAGGTGAACTTGTCGGCGGAGAGAATATAACCGCTGGAGGCGGAGTTCTTGCCCGTGACGGTCAGCTTGACGGTGTGGTTGCCGGCGGCACTGAAGGTCACGTTGCCGAAGGTGGTCGTGGGATAGGTCTGGCCGGCAGCGTACTGGTCCAAGACGGAACCGAGGTTGGTGCCGTCAACCGCCAGCTGGAGTCTGCCACGGTTGGCGTTGCCCTTCCATTCCATCTTCAGCTGGTAGGTGCCGGCGGGGACGTTCGGCACAGTGAAGGTGATGTTATCGCCGACGCTGTTGCCGGCGAGTTCGACCCACTTGCCGCCCGAGGAATTGGTATCGGTCTGTACCGAGGTGGTCGCGCCGGAGCCGGTGTAGGAAAGGCTCTCCGCTTCGAAGTTGAGGGTGACCGGCGAGCCAATGGTGTAGGCTCCGCTCGTCACCGTGCTGTCGGAGAAACCGGCGGCATAAGCAATGGCTTTGAGGGTGGCGGTCTTGGCGATGTTGACCGGGCCGGAATAGAGCGTGCCGGCGGTCTCGGAGGGCGTGCTGCCGTCGGTGGTGTAGCGGATCGAGGCAGTACCGGTGGCGGAGGTGATGGTCACGTTCTGCGCCGTCGAGTAAGTGCCGGCGCCCGGGCTGAAGACAGGAGCGGCGGCCGGCGGGTTGATCACCGTGATCGTGTAGGTGCCACTGGTGATATTGCTGTCGGTGGATCCGCTGGCATAAGCGATCGCGCTCAAAACCGTGGTGCTGCTGATGCTGACCGGCGTGCCGGTGTAGAGCGTGCCGGCGGTCTCGCTCGGCGTGCTGCCGTCGGTGGTGTAGCGGATCGAGGCGCCGCTGGTGGCATCGGAGATCGTGACGCTCTGCGCGCTGCTGTAGGTGCCGGGAGCCGGGCTGAAGCTCGGCGCGGCCGTCTGAGTCGGACCGCTGGGCTCGTTCCAGTTGGCTGGTTCGGCTTCCGCTTCCGTGTCCGCGATGCGGAAATGGTCCTCAAACAGTTCGCGGTAAGAGGGCGACGGCTGGGTCGTCACGCCGGTCCAGCCGGTGACATACTCACCGCACGACCAGCGAATTTCGCCGTTCGGCGCAGGCGCGACCAGATTTCCGGTGAGGTGCAGTTTTTGCGTGCCATTAACCCATACCGCGAGCGTTCCGCTGGATGCGTCGGTGATTTGCGTGACGATTCGCATCCAGACGCCGCGCGTGATCGGAGCGATGGTGGTGATGGCGGCGATGTGCGGCAAAATGACCAGATTGGATCCACGCACTTCCATGATGATCCACGGGCCGGTGCCGGCCCATTGCTGGATGGAAACCTTGGAATCAGCCAAGTCCCAGTCGCTGGCCAAAAAAACCGTCATGCCGTAGTAACGCGTCTGACCGGTGAATTGCGTGCCTTGGTAATGGACCTCGGAGTGATACCGACCGGTATAATTGGGAATCCAGGTTTGGGTGAACTTGATGGCATTGTTACCTTGGAAGGCAGGACTGGTGACATCGGAGATGGTGCCTTTTGCCTGGGGCAATTGACCCTGGGTGGGCCAGCCCTCCTGGGTGCCGTTGTTTTGAAAAAAAACTGTGCCGTGAGATACGAGAGCGCCGGCCAGTGACAGGCCAAGAAGCAGCCTCCGAATACAATTCAGCTTTACTGCGATCATTTTGTTACAGGGGTTGGGGATGGAGGTCGGACAGGATCCGACCCGGGGTTGGGGTATGAAGGGTCGGCTCTCGTTAAAGAGAAACGACGGCGGAAGGATACCGTTTTCCACGCCAAAACGGTATCATCAGTATGCATGATATGCCGCAGGACGCGCCGTTGGCCGCGGCGTGATGCCCCGTGCCCCGCCCACGCCGCGCTTCGCTTTACGCGACTACTTTACGGTCACAAGCCGGTCATCCGGTGGGTCGACCTCAACCTTGATATCTTTATATTCGACCACCGATTTGCCAGAATGCACCTGCAAGGCGATCGGACCTTTTTTCAACAGGGAAGGATCGGACGCCTTGAAGCGCATGAGTTCGACGCCATCCACCGCCATGCGGATCTCTCCCGTCCTGAGATTGGCCAAAACTTCGCTCGTATGCCAATCATGCCAGCGCAGGCGGTTGTCGTTCTTGGGGATGATGTGCTCGACCGGAATGTTCTTGTTTGTGCCATAATCCCAAATCGAGCCGTACGGTGGCTGAAGGTTGAGCATGCCGGTGTGGCGCGGCGTATAATTTCCCGCGGCGGGACGTTCGCCCCAAAAAAGAATGCCGAGATGGGCACTGCCGTTGTTAACTTCCGGCAACACCACCCGGGATGTCACGAGGAGCCGGAAGCTGCCGTAGTCATCCTTGGTCAAAGCCAGACACCAGGCGCCGGTGCCGCGCATGGCGCCGTCGGCGACCGACCAGTTGGCCGGATTGCAGTCCCATCCTGTCAGGGTCTTGCCATCGAACAGCACGGTCATCTTTTCCAGCTCCGGGCTTGATGGCAAAGCCGGTGCGGGTGCCGAAGGTTCGCCTGAAGCCGGACCAGGAGCGGCAGGGGCCGTCAACGGTTGCGCGGAAAGAGGAATGGCCAGCAGAAGGGTGAAAGCGATCCAAGGAGGGGTTTTCATGGGCAAGAGACATGCACTATGGCGGACAGTTTGTTTCTCAACCGAAAAATATGCGCTTCAGCTGCGAGGACGCCGCCGGCACACCAGCACGATCCCGCCCACCCCGGTGGTCTCAATCCAGCCGTCCGCGAATTTCAAACGCTTTTGCAAAAACAAGCCGAGCGGAAGCAGCAACCAATTGTACCAGCGCATCGCTGTCGCACGGCGGTCGGCAAGCCACTGCATTCCCCACCGCAGCAGGCCGGGGTGATTCAGCCTCATGCCGAACCCGGCACTTTTTTCGACCACAAGTTGGTGCTCTTCCAGGAGCGCCGCCAGTGCCGCTGTCTCGTAACGCCTGACATGACCGACACAATCGTCGAATTCGCTCCACAGGCTCGCATGCAAAGGCACGGAAAAGACCAGCATGCCGTCATTTTTGAGCACCCGGCTTAATTCACCCAGCACGCGCCGGTCGTCCCCGACATGCTCGATAACGTCAAAAGCGCCAATGAGGTCGAATTCCTGGTCGGGAAATGGCAGCGCCGTGATTTCACCAACCGAAGCCAAGCCGCCGCGCGCCTTCAGTTGCGCCACGGCCGGTGCGCTGATGTCGATGAAATGCGTACCGGCGATGGGCAGCCGCGGATGCAATCCGGGGCCAACTTCAAGCCGCGCCCGCGCCGCCGGCAAAAACCCCGCGATCAACGGCCAGGTGTTGAACCGCTCCGGCCGCTCGAGACGCGCTTGCGACCACAAAGTGTCATAGAATTCGCGGTTGACTCTGGTGATGTCGTGCCCGCTCGTTTTTTTCGATCCCCGCTGCAAAGATTGGCTTGCATGGTTCACGGACGCAGTTTTTGCGGCGTGAGAAAAAAAGCAACGCCGGCCCGCCCCCCCGGCATGAAAATTTCCTGGTGCAAGCCACGGACATCGTGCCATTCACGCAAAAAAAGCGACCCGGGTGAAAAGCGGGTCGCGAAGCGCCAACCTTGGGCGCGCAGGCCGAGTCCTGCGCGCCGAAGCCAGAGGTTGTTTATTGGCCGACGAAGGTGAACTTGTCGGCGGTGAGGTAGAACTTGGTCGCGGCGGAGTTCTTGCCCGTCACCGTCATCACGAGGGTGTGGGTGCCGGTGGTGGCGAAGGTCACGTTGCCCAGGGTCGCGGTCAGGTAGGCCTGGGTGGTGGCGTACTGGTCGATCGTGCCGCCGACCTGCGTGCCGTCGATCTTCACGTTGTGCTGGCCGCGGGTGGTGTTGGTCTTGTAGCGCAGTTGCACCTGGTAGGTGCCGGCCGGAATGCTCGGGGTGGTGAAGGTGATCGACTGGCCGGTGGCGGTGGAATTGAGGAATTCCAAGATGCCGCCGCTGGCGTTGGCATCGCTGGTCGTGCTCACGGTGGCACCGGTGCCGACTGGCGACATGCTTTCGGCCTCGAAGTTGAGGGTGGGCGGAGGCGTGATGGTGTAGGCCGCGCTGGTCACGGTGCTGTCGGTGAAACCGGCGGCATAGGCGATGGCCTTGAGCGTGAGGTTGGTGCTGATGTGCACCGGGCCGGAATAGAGGGTGCCGGCAGTCTCCGAAGGCGTGCTGCCGTCGGTCGTGTAGCGGATGGAGGCGCCGGAGGTGGCCGAGGTGATGCTCACGTTTTGGGCTGTGGTATAAGTGCCGCCGCCGGGGCTGAAGACGGGCGCAGCGGCTTGCTGCAGCGAATTAATGGTATAGCTGGCGCTGACCACAGCGCTGTCGGTCGAGCCGCTTTTGTAGGCGATCGCGGTGAGGGTCTCGGTTGAACCGACATTGACCGGGCCGGAGTAAAGCGTGCCGGCGGTCTCCGAGGGCGTGCTGCCGTCGGTGGTGTAGCGGATGGAAGCGCCGGAGGTGGCCGAGGTGATGGTTACGTTCTGCGCACTGGTGTAGGTGCCGGCGGCGGGACTAAAGGTGGGCGTGGAAACGGTGCCACCGCCGCTGCTGCTGCCGCCCTCCCAGAACACCACATTGTGCCAGGTGGCGGTGATCGGTGCGGTGCCACTATCCGTCCGATAGGTGCCGCATTTGTCATAGATCGGGGTCTTGCCGCCCGTCTTGGTTTCCACGAGCGTGCCGTTGATATAGACTTGGACGGTGCCATGGCTGGCATCGAGGATCGTGTTGATGCGGGCGGTGGTGCCGACGGTGTAGGGGGCGAGCGTGTTT
>DASRHD010000065.1:0-10304 GCA_035650695.1 Opitutaceae bacterium | reverse complement strand
ATTGACGGGCGGCCAGCCAAGGGGGGAATCATCCGGCCGCCCGGCGACCGCAGACTGCTCGAGCAATGGCCTGAATCCGTTTATCTCCACGCGCATCACACCGCCGTAAGCTACGGCTTTGAAACTGCCTCCGGCTTTTCGCTGGAGGAACGCATCGCCGTACACTGCCTGGCGGTGGAAACGGCGGTGGCGAAGTTCGTTACGCCAGGCTAGAGCGGTTAAAAAATACTGCCGCCGTTTTCGAAGCCTATATATTTTAAGCGCACACCCCAAGAGCCGTTGGGACAACAGCTTTGGTTAAACCGTTCTAGGTTCCGTCCGTTTTCAGCCCGTGCTGCGCGCAGAAGGCCGCCATGTCCGGCGGCAGCGGGGCGTGGAATGACCGCTCCCCGCCGGCGGCCTGAAGATCGATCTCGGCGCAATGGAGGGCGTGGCGCGGGAGGAGCAATTTTTCCGCCAGCGCCGGCGTCCACCCCGCGGCGATGAATTCCAAAAACAATCGGGCATCCGGACCGTAGATCTTGTCGCCGACCACCGCATGCCCCAGCCATTGCGCATGGGCCCGGATCTGGTGCTTGCGGCCGGTCTCCGGCGCGACCCGCGCCAGGGTGAAGCCGCCGGCTGTCGCCACCGGCTCGAAACGCGTCACCGCCGGCTGACCGTCGGGACGGACGGTCGATTTGATGAAGACCGGCCCGGCTTCGTCGTCGCCGAGCGGCTGATCGACCGTCACGGCCTCGCGCAGCTCGCCGGCAAGGATGACAAAGTAAGTTTTGCGCACCTGCCGGCGCTGGACCGCTTTTTGCAGACGGCTCGCCGTCACCGGATCCTTGGCGAACACAACCAAGCCGCTCGTCTCACGGTCGAGACGGAAGATGAGGTGCGCGGCGGCCAAGCCGAATTCGGTCCGCACCGCCCCCACCAAGCTCGACCATGGACCGGCTTTGGACGGATGGCAAACGACGTCACCGGGCTTGTCGATGACGAGCAGACGTTCGTCTTCATGGCGCACCCAGGCACGCAATTCCTCCGACGCGATGAGTCGGACCGGCCCCTGGGGAAGGCGGCCCCATTGCGTACCCTCGCCCCGGACCATCATGGTGTTTTCGGCGGCAGCGGCCGGTGACGGGCGATGACTTTGCCGGCGAGGCGGGCCGCCCATGGCTTCGGCATTT
Source organism: Opitutaceae bacterium (assembly GCA_035650695.1). GTDB lineage: Bacteria > Verrucomicrobiota > Verrucomicrobiia > Opitutales > Opitutaceae > DASRHD01. The sequence continues at coordinate 9,129 of DASRHD010000065.1, read as the reverse complement.
TGGAGGAGAAAGCGGCGATCAATTTGTTGCGCGCGCCGGTCACGACCAGGTTCCTGCCGGCGGCGAGCGCGCGCAGCGACTCCATCGCCACCTGCTCAGATGTCTGGCAAAGGCGGTCCGGCAGCGGCGGCAGCGTCAGGCCGGCCGCCTTGGAAAAGTTCGTGGCGGTCGGCCCGGGACAGACGGCCAGCGTGCGCACGCCGCTGCCGCGCAGCTCTTCGTCGAGGGCCAGGCTCCAGTGGAGGACAAATGCCTTGGTTGCGCCGTAAGTGGCCATGCCCGGCGTGGGTTGGAAAGCCGCGGTCGAGGCGATATTGATGATCGCGCCGCCACGCGCGCGCAGCAGCGGGAGGAGCAGAACCGTGAGATGCACCAAGCCGCGAACGTTGACGTCGATCATGCCGAGCTGGTGCGCCGGGCCCGGCTCGGGAAACGGTCCGTATGAGCCGAAACCACTATTGTTAATGAGGAGAATTCTCCCCGGAAGTGTGCCTTGAGTAAGCGCTTCTTCTAACCGCGACGCTGCCGCCTCGATCGGGGCGGACTCGCTCAAATCACATGCAACATGGCGCAAATTAAGCTGGGAACCTTTTATGTCCGGAACGCGTCGAGAAAGATTGAAAATCACGAGTTCAGGGCATAATTTTCCCATCAGTTCAATGAACGATTTTCCAATACCGGAAGATCCGCCCGTCACGACGACGGCGCCGTATGCAGAGAAAGCTTCGCTTAGCGAGGCCATGGCGGCGGGGAAAATTTTTTCATCCGTAACTCAACCGAAAGGGAGAATCATGAACAGACAAAACAGCAACCACGATATCATCGTTTCCGGCATTCATCTCGAGCTGACTCCGTCCCTTAAAACCTTTGTCCATGAGAAAGCGCAGCGATTGTTCCGACACGAGGAACACATTGTCCGCCTGCGCATTGAGCTCGAATGCGATCCGAAACAGACCGTGGCTCACCGTTTTGCCGCCAAGGGGCACATCCAGATTCACGGCCCCGACATGAATGCAATCGTCGAGGCGGACGAATGCCACAAAGCCGTCAGCCTGCTGGTCGACAAACTCAACCGCATGCTCCGGCGGCGGGCACGCTTCTTCAAGGTCAAGCGCAAGCATACCCACGCCGTGGAGATCTCCTCCACCTTGCCGAAGGTGGCGGCGGCCTGACGCCCGACGGAGGTATTGTCTCCGGCCCGCCGCCCACCGCGGCGGGCTTTTTTCTGTCCAGACGGCACAAGGCTCGGCACAAAAAAACCGCACCTTCGGGAGGAAGGTGCGGTCGTGAGTTGGTTGAGCCGGCCTGGCGGCCTCGCCGGGCGTTACTGGAGGGAAATGGTGTTCGATGCGGTGGTCGCGGTGGAGAACTTCACCCAGACGATCTTGGCCGCGGAGTCGTAGAACCAGCCCTGGCTGGCGGACACCAGCGCAGACTTGGAACTGACCGAGCCGACCGGGACGCCGTTGAGGTTGACCCCGGCCGGGGCGGCGGTTTGCAGTTCGATCTTGAGGTAATAAGTGCGGTTGGCGAACTGGCCGACAAATGAGCCGCTGGCCGCGCCAATCGTCACCACTTCCTTGCCGCTGGTATTGTCGGAGGTGAAGGCGGTGGTGGAAAACTCGTTGTCCGTGATATAAAGGTCGCTGATTCCGTCGTCCTCATAGAAATTATAACTGGTCGCGCCCGAGGGATAGACATCCACGGTCAACTGACCGGCCTGGAAGCCGGCTTGATCGACATAATCCTGGTGGAGGGCGTTGCCGTTGGCATCGTAGCCGACGATCATGGGAATGATCGAACCCGCCTTGATGAAGAGCGGTACCTCGGTGACGGGCGCCGCGATGGTGGCGGTGGATCCGCCCGCGTGGGCCTTGCCGAAGTTGGTGCTGTTGAGATAATCGGTGTAATCGAGCCAGGTCGTTGAAGAGGATTCGGGGAAGGTCACGGAAACGCTGGTCGCGCCCGCCACCGTCACCGGCTGGATCAGGATTTCGCTGGTGCCCTGGCCATTGATGATCTGCTGGGCATTAGGCCACCGGACGGGATAGAGCACCGAACCTCCGGTGACATGGTAGCAAGCCTGGGCATTGGAATAGCGGAACGGCAGCAGCTGGTAGCGCAGCTGTTCGTAATGGCCGAAGGTCGCCTGCGCCGTACTGCCGAAACACCAGGGGAAGCGACCGATCTGTCCATTGGAGCCGGTGGTGCCTTTGGCGCCGAAAAACTCCTGCAGCGGGGTGAAGGCGCTGTATTGCAGCCAGCGCTGGTAGAGCTCGTCGTTGGAATTGTTGTTGTAGCCGCCGGTGTCGCCGCACCAGTAGGCCGCGGTGGTCTTGGTGTTGCACTTGTAGGCCTGGGCCATGTCCTTGTCAGAGAAGCCGCCCTGACCGCCCGGATTCGAGAAAGTCGCGGTGGTGTCGCCCGTCCAGAGGCCGGGATACTGGTCGTTGTTGGTGGCCGCGCCGCCGCTGACGTCGGTGTGGGCAAGGATCAGGCCGCGACCCTGGGAAAGATTGGCCGTGGTGGTGTCTTCATAGGCCGCCTTGTGGTAGAAGCCCAGCCAATCGGCGGTCTTGGTGCTGCCATTGGCGAGGATGCCGCCGGTCGGGATGCCGACGGTCGTGTCCATTTTGAGAAAATCGAAGCCCATGGTGAAGAGCGGCGCATTGAGGCTCTTCCACCAGTTGGAAGCCGCGGTGGTGGAAAGGTCGAACTGGCCGGTATAGGTGACGCCATGCCAGCCGCCGCCGTTCACCACGGTACCGCTGCTGTTCTCAATGAAATAGTGATTGGTCGCACCGGTGCTGTAGAGGGAGTTGCTCTTATCGATCCAGGGCCATTCCCACACGCCAAAATGGAAGTTATTCGAATGAAGGGTATTCATCATGGTCTGCGGGTCGGAGAACTGGGTGGGATCGAATTTGAAATCGATGTACTCGGAGCCGGGTCCGTTGTAATTGCTGCCCAGCCAGCTGGAATCGACCCAGATGAGGTCGCCGCAATAACCGTTGCGCAGCTGGTTCATGTCGCTGAGCACGCCGGTCTGGTTGTCATAGCAACCGAACATCACGCCAAAGGCCCATTTCGGCGGCAGAATGGGATTGCCGTTGGCCGTGCCCGAACCGCCTCCGCCCTGCCCGGCAGCAAACGTGAACTTGTCAGCGGAAACGTAATAATTGGTGGCGGAGGAATTCTTGCCCGTCACGGTCAGGCGCAGGTCATGGCTGGCGGTGGAGGCAAAAGTGATCGAACCGATCGTCACGGTCGGATAGCTTTGGGCGGCCGAGTACTCGTCCACCGTGCCGCCGAGGTTGGTGCCGTCGATCGACATCTGGACAATGCCGCGCGAAGTCAGCCCCTTGTATTCCAATTGGACTTGGTAGGTGCCCGCCGGGACATTTGGCAGGGTGAAATCGATGTACTGGCCGGCTGCGTTGGAGGCGAGCTGCACCCATTTGCCGCCGCTGGAATTGGTGTCGGTCTGAACCGACGTGGTCGCGCCAGCGCCGGTATAGGAAAGGTTTTCCGCCTCGTAGGTCTGGGTGGTGCCGCCGCCACCCGTGCTGATCGTATAGGTGGCGCTGGTGATGCCGCTGTCGGTATAGCCGCTCTCGTAGGCGATGGCTTTCAGCGTAGCCGTGGCACCGATGCTGACCGGAGTGGAATAAACGGTGCCGGCGGTCTCCGAAGGCGTGCTGCCGTCCGTGGTGTAGCGGATCGAAGCCCCGGGCGTGGAGGAAGTGATCGTGACCGTCTGCGCGCTGGTGTAAGTGCCGCCGCCGGGATTGAAGACCGGCGCCGCCGCTTGCTGGATTTGCGAGGTGAAGACAAATTTGTCGGCGGAAAGATAGTAGTTACTGGAAGAGCCGTTCTTGCCGGTAACGGTCAGTCGAACGGTATGGGTGCCGGTGGCACTGAACGTCACGTTGCCGAAGTTTGTCGTCGGATAAACCTGCGTGGCCGAATACTGGTCAACCGTGGAACCGAGATTGGTTCCGTCCACGGAAAGCTGCAGGATGCCGCGGGAGGTGTTTCCCTTCCATTCCATTTGCAGCTGGTAGGTGCCGGCGGTCAGGCTGGGAATGCTGTAATCGATGGACTGCCCGGTGGCGGTCGATGAGAGCTGCACCCATTTGCCGCCGCTGGAATTGGCATCGGTCTGCACCGAGGCGGTGGCGCCGTTGGGCGTATAAGTGAGATTCTCCGCCTCAAAAGTGGAGGTTTGAGCCACCGCTCGCCCGGCCAAGCCACAGGACAGCAAACCGCAGAGCGCCGCAAACGCCGCCATTCGCCCGGCTTTTAAGCAAGTATCCGCGGTGCGGGTCGAAAACGGTGCGGAAGTGAAGATCGGAGCGGTGAAGGTCGGCCGCGCAGTCGTTGAAGGAAGGAGTCGCATTTTCATTTTAGAATTTGAAAGGGTGAAACAGACAAAAGGTTCAAAAAGCCGGGAGCGCGGCGGAGGATGGCTTTGGAAATTAAAATTCGCCGCGCTTGATTGGGATGGAGGTAAGAAAGCGTGAGCAGTGGCGGGCGAGTGAGAGGAGTTAGGGCAAACACCCTAGGCATTCCGAGGCAAAACACCTAGCCGCTTTTCGGCGTCGGCCGAATTGGCTACTCGAATTCAAGGCACTTGCATCTCCGCCTTGTCCATTGGGGTGAGCATTTGGAAGCCCAAGGCGGTCGGCTTGGGCTGTAAGCGAGTCCCCTTTTTTTCGCGGATGGTCAGCCGATGAACTCACACGTCTCCGTTTGCACGAGGGCAAAACACAAGCTATCGCCATTGCCTGTCGATTTCTGGCGGGCCGGCAGGCACGCGCCCGGAACAAAAAAGCGATGCATACCCGGAGGCATGCATCGCTTGAATTTGGGCGATTCGCCGGACGCGGCGCGCCTTAGATATGAACGTTGAACGTGACCCTAAAGGTAATGCCGGGATAACCCGGGACCGACTGGCGGGAGGCGGGCTGCCAGAGGAATTTCGAGTTGAACAGATTATCGATATTCAGATTGATGCGATAACGGTCCCAAGCGTAGCTGCCGCCGGCGTTGACCACGGTCCAGCCCTTGACGTAGAAGCCGGGCTGTTCGGGAACGCCCAGGGCGGTGGCGCCAGTGATCGTTTCGCCGGCCACATTGCCGACGTGGACCACGCCGAAAAACGCACTCGCGCCCTTAAACGTACCCTGCGTGGCATGGTAGTTTACGAGCAGATTGGTTAGGCGGTCGGGAACGTTGCGCACCCGGCGGCCGAACAGATCGCGGTACTTCATCGCAGTGTAGCTGGCAATGACCGAGACGTTCTTGGTCACGCCACCGATGACGTTGAGTTCGTAGCCCTTGCTGGTGGCATTACCCAACAGCGTAGGCGGCGCCGAAGGATCGGTATTATGCAGCGGATTGGGCGTCGCCAGGTTGTATTGGACGATCTGGAAGTGATCGGCGTTGATGGCGAGACGCTGATCGAAGAACTCCGACTTGAAGCCGAATTCGTGTTGCTTGCCGGTCTGCCACAGCGGTGAATTGGTCGGGCTGGCGGTGACGCCGGCGTTGGACGAATACGTGTAGTAGAGCGAAATGTTCTTCATCGGCTTGGCCAGCACGCCGCCGAGGTAATTGTCTTTTTTGCTGATCAGCTTGACCTGAGTGTAGGGTCCGCCCGGAACACCGAGGCCGGTCGGGTTGGTCGGATTGGGCAGGACCGTGGTGGTCTTGTAATTGTCGACGTTGACAGTGGTGCGGGAGACGCCCCCGGTCAGAAACACCCGGTCTTCGTAGAGTCCGACCTTCGTCACCTCGTAGAGTTGTTTCAATGTGCCCATTGAGGGCTGATTGGAATAGCCCGAGGTGTAATGGGAAAGCGGCGGATGGGCGGAGGAACCGACGAGCTGGGCGCCGTTGTTGGCGTAGAGATTTACGTTGGGCAGATCGGCGGCGCGATTGTCCGCAACATTGTAGCTGTAGATCTGATGACCTTGCTGGAATACCCAGCCCGCGACCGGTTGAATCGAAACAGGTCCAGGATGGAAATTGGCGGCATAGTCGTTTTGAAACTGGAAGCCGCGCCAGAAGGAATGGTTGAACTGGCCGACAGTCGGAACGCTGGTCGGGTCGATCGCGCCCAAGATTCCGGGCGTGGGGGTGGGAATGGTCGCGTTTTTGACACCGATAACCTGGCCGGTCACCGGATCCCAGACGTCGGACGGATTGGAGGACGGATAGGCAGCGTCCTGCAGGAAGTTATCCGTCAATCCCTGGCCGGCAAAGCGGGCCGAAATGCGATCGAAGAGCGTGGTGGTGAACTCCGCCTCGAGCATGTTGATGCGGTCTTTGCGGCGGCTCCAGGTGGCGCTGCCATTCCAGCGCCGATAGCCGAAGCCCGGCAGCATCGAGTTCGAGATCTGTTTTCCCCCGATGGTATCGCTGGTGTAGACCTGCTCGCCCCAGTCATTGGCGTTGGTGGCTTCGCCCCGCTGGCCCCAATCTTCGCCGATGTACTTGACCGTCAGTTTCGAGGTATTAGTGAATTTGTAAGCAAAGGCGACCTCCAGATTTTGCTGCCGAACGGCGCCGGGAATGTAGGTCTTCGCGTCCTGATAGCTGGCAATTATCCGCATGGCGAGACGCGGGATGCTCGGGACCACAGCACCGGTCGAGTCCACCGTCCATTTGTTGGAATCGTAGTTGCCTACCGTGCCCGTGAAATCGGTGCTCGATGTGAACGACGGCGATTTGGTGATGATGTTGACCGCACCACCAGGCGTGCCGGTGGGCGAAAGGATGCTGTCCGGCCCCATGACCAGTTCCTGCCGCTCAATGAAGGCCGGATCGATGTTGGCCTGGTAGCCGTTGTTGCTCGGAAAATCAAACTGGGAGAAGTTGTCGACCGTCTTGGAGAAGCTTTCGAAGCCGCGGAAGTTTTGGCGGTCCATGATGCCGGCGATGCCGGCGCCGCGACCGGAACTCAAGCCGGCGAAGTAGCGGTTAACCTCATAGGTTGAGTTGGCGCCAAGGTCGTTCATTAGCTGACGGGAGACGACGTTGACCGAGAACGGCTGGTCAAGAATGTTGCCGGCAATGCGGCTCACCGACATGACGTCAGCGGAGCGATACGGATCCGCCGCCGTCGTGGAGATGGTGAACTCAGGAAGTTTGACGACTTCTTCGTTGCCGGCCGGAGCGGCCGCCTGACCGAACGCAGGAACAAAAGCGAGCACGGGCAGCAAGGCCACAGTGCAACGCCGGAGGTTTAGGCTGAACTTTTTCATGGAATGTCCTCTCGCTGGCTTGATCTTGGGTGGGAAGAACTGACCTTAAGGTTCAGGTGGGTTAATGGCTCGCCGCTGACACGGCGACCAACGGAAACCGCCGAGTTCCGGCCGGTGCTGTACCGTGCGCTCATGCGCACAGCAAATGAAATGGCAAGGCAAGGTGTCGGCGGTAATTGCCCCATTACGGACTTTGGCTATATATGCAGTTCCAAGCCCTTCAATGATTAAATGTTAGCAACAAAGCATAATGGAAGCCACCGTGAGCGATTATGCTATCTAATGAATCGCACAGAAATTCTAATGTTCACGCTTTGATATCCATCGGGCTGATACAAGAAAATCATGTCATTAATAATTAACAACTTAAAAATTTATACTTTATCCAGATTATCTCCATTGAATCTCTTCTCCGGTTCGATCCCTGCTCTTTCCGAGGCTAGCCCGCCCGTCACGAGCGGCTTTGCCTTCACTCTGACCGGGCGCGGCCGGCCCAACCGCAAGCTAGCAGGACGGTTCAATTTGTGCCGGTGCTAACAATCTTCGCTTGAGAAGGCGGCGTGGTTTAAAGCATTTATGCCTCCCGGTCCCGGCCGAGGGAAAACGGAAGATCGCTTGGATCATCGACGGTAATCCCAAACGTTCGCTAAAACGTCTCATGGTTATGAATGATTTGTTTCACCCCACCCTGCTTCAGCGCCGTTCGCTAAAAATTGTTCTTCTTGGCAGCTTGCTCGCCTGGCTGGGCTTCGCTTCGACCGGCCCTCTTGGCGCCACGCCCCTGCCGGCAGATTCGCCGGTGCGCGGCTGGACGATTCTTTCCGGAAACGAAAAAGGAGCACGCGCTGTCATCTCCGCGGCTCCCGCCTATCAGGTCAACCAGATCGAGCTTTCGCAGGACATCATCGGCAACCTCAATGAGACCGCCGATGCGGCGAAATGCGCTCTGGTTAATCAACTCATCGACCAGGCCCATAACGCCGGAATTCCGGAAGTCGTCGTCTGGGATCGGGCCCTTTATAAAATCGACTATTATCCCGCCGAGTTCCGCACCGGCCCCAACGGCACGATCGACCTCGACAATCCCGCCTTTTGGGAGTGGCTCAAGGCCGACTATCGCAAGATGCTCGACCGGCTGCCCAAGGTGGACGGCGTGGCCCTGACCTACACCTTCACTCCCACGCCGATCGAGGATCAGTATTCAAAAAAGCTGACCAGTCCGCAGCAGAAATTCGCCGCCGTGATCAATGCCATCGCCGACGTGATTGTCGGCGAACGCCATTTGAACTTCTACGTCCGCATATTTCCCAACGATCAACCGCAGGATCCCGTCGTCCGCGACACGATCCGACTCCTCTCCCGGCCGGAAATCCGGCTGATGATAAAATTGACCTCGCTGGACTATTTTCTCACCAGCCCGGACTGCGCCTTCATCGGAGCGGTCCCGCGCCCCACCGTGGTCGAATTCGACGCTGCCGGCGAATACAACGGCCAGGGCCTCCTCGCGAATTCCTGGGTGGATGATATTCTGAATCGCTGGCGCCGGCTCTCGCGGAAGCCGAACGTCATCGGTTACGCGGTCCGCACCGACCGGTTGAAAGAGAGCCGGGTCATAGGACGGCCCGGTGAAATCAACCTGCTCACCCTCCAACTCGGCGCGGCGGACCCCGACGTCACCTCAGAACAGGTCTACGACAAATTCATCACCGATCACTATGGCGCGGCCGCGCTCCCGGAGGTCAAGGCCGCCTTCAAGAACTCATACGACATCACCACCAGCATCCTTTATACCCTCGGCATCGTCTTGAACGACCATTCCAAGCTCGATTACGAAATCTACACGCCGCCCTATGGCCACCTC
>DASRHD010000064.1:0-3439 GCA_035650695.1 Opitutaceae bacterium | reverse complement strand
CTGCAGACGCTTGGTGGCGAGGAGACGGGCGACGGCATAAATCGAGGTGCCGCCGTCGAGGATGACGGTCATGCCGGGCGCGACCAGGTCGGCGATGACCCGGGCGATGGCGTATTTTTCCTCCACCTGGCGCTGGTCGCGGGCGATAAAGTCGAATTCCTTGGCCACCTCGTCCGTCTCCACCAGCGAGGCCCCGCCGTGGTGCCGCCGGAGCACGCCGCGTTTTTCCAATTCGTCGAGGGCCCGGCGGGCGGTGGAGAGCGAAGTGGTGAAGCGCGCCGCGAGCGTGTGCAGGTCGGCGTACTTGTGCTTGCGAATGTACTGCTCGATCAGGTCGAGGCGCTGCTTGTTCGTCATACCGGGGCAGGAGGATGGAGAAGTCCGGCGAAAAGGTCGAGATAGGCCCGCGTCTGCGGCTCGGGGGCAAAGTGGGCGCGGGCGTGGGTCTGGGCGGCCGCGGCGGCCGCGGCCCGAGCCGCCGGATCGGCCAGCAAGCGCCGCAGCTCGGCGAGAAAGGCGGCCTGGTCGCGCACCGGCACGGCGATGCCGCCGGTCTCGCGCACGCCGCCGACATCGTAGGCCAGGGACGGCAGTCCGTGGGCGTGCGCCTCGATGAGAAAATTCGGCAGCGATTCGCTGAGCGAGGCGTGCACGGCGAGGTCAGCCGCGGCGTAGAGGGGCGCCGGATCGGAATGGAAGCCCAGGAATTTCACCCGGCTGAGGGACTTTTCGGCGACAAGGCGTTCGCAGGCGGCGCGGGCCGGGCCGTTGCCCGCCAACCAGAGCTGCCAGTCGAGTCCGGCGGGGAGCCGGGCGGCAATCTCGATCAGTTCGCGCTGGTTTTTTTCCGGCCGGAACATGGCGACATCGAGCAGAACCAGGGTCGCGGGGCCGGCCCCGAGCTGGGCGCGGGTCGCGGCCCGTTCCGCCGGGGCGGGCGGCGGCAGGAAAACCAGGGAATTGTGGATGACGGCGATTTTATCGGGTGGAATGCCGTGCTGGGAAACGAGCACGGTCTCGGCGTCATGGCTGTTGGCGATGATCTGGCGGACAAGGCGGAGCGAACGCCGAAAAAGCCAGGGAAGGTTTTTGCCCGTGCGCATCGTGGCGATGACGGCCGGGCGCGGAAATCTTTTCTGCAGCGAACCGGCATAACAGTTGGCCATGCGGCCCATGCAGAGGACAACGTCCGGCGCGGCGGCTCGCACGGCCCGGGCCAGGCCGGGAGCGAACCAGTCGAGGCCGAGGTCGAAGGGCTGAAGCGAGCGGCAGGGGAGGCGGCCGAGCGTGGCGGCCAGCGCCCCGCCCGGGCGGAACGTCAGGAGCCTCGCGTCATGCCCGGCGGCGGCAAAAGCGCGGGTGAGCAGGATCGACTGTCGTTCCGTGCCGCCGCTGCGCAAGTAGTCTTGCAAAACGAGGATTTTCATTGCCCGGTTGCGGGGGAGGTTGAAAGTGGACAGTTTGTGCGATGAATCATCCCTTGAGCAACCTGTTCGTGCGCTGGCTGGTCCTGGCCCTGGGCGTGGCCCTGGCGGCGCACATCGTGCCGGGCATTCATTATGATGACGGTGGTACGCTGCTGGCCGTCGTGCTGCTGTTGAGTTTCTTCAACGCCATCCTCCGGCCGCTGCTGGTCTTGTTTACCCTTCCGTTCATTATTCTCACCTTGGGGCTCGGCATGATCGTGATCAATGCCTTGTTGTTTCTTCTCGCCGGACGTCTGGTCGGTGGTTTCCACGTCGCCGGCTTCTGGTCGGCGATCGGCGGAGCGCTGATTGTCAGCGTGACCAACCTGATCATGAGCCGCCTGCTCGGGAAAAAACCATCCCCGCCACCGGCCCGGCGCGACGATATCATCGACATTTGAAAAAAAACTCCGCACCTCTCGTTCATGGCTGACATCACCGAATACGATCTCATTGTCATCGGCGGCGGTCCGGCCGGCTATGCCGGCGCGATCCGTGCCGGGCAGCTCGGCAAAAAAGTGGCCTGCATCGAAGCCGAACGTGCGGGCGGCACCTGCCTGAACTGGGGCTGCATCCCGACCAAGGCCCTGCTGAAGAGCGCGGAGCTCTACCAGAAAATGAAAAAGGCCGAAATCTACGGCCTGGCGGCGAAGGACGTGACCTTCGACATCGCGAAGGTGATGGAGCGCTCGCGCAGTGTCTCCGACCAGATGGCGAAGGGAGTGGAATTTTTGTTCAAGAAATACAAGGTGGAGTACGTCGTTGGCCGCGGGCAGGTCGACGTCCCCGGCATGGTCTCGATCACCGACGGTCCCCAGAAGGGAAAATTTTTCAAAACCAAGAACATCCTCCTCGCCACCGGCTGCAAAATGCGCCGTCTGCCCGGCGTCGAACTCGACGGCGTGCGGGTCATGACCTCGCGGGAGGCGCTGGCGAACAAGACGCTGCCGAAGTCGGTCATCATCGTCGGCGCCGGGGCAATCGGCGTGGAATTTGCCTATTTCTACAATGCTTTCGGCACGAAGGTGACCTTGGTGGAAATGCTGCCGCAGATCCTGCCGGTGGAGGACGAGGAAGTTTCACGCGTGCTTTACCGCTCGTTCGAAAAGCAGGGCATCATCATGCACGTCGGCACCAAGGTGGAAAACATCCGGGTGGGCAAGACCTCGGTCAAGGTCGACCTCGTCGCCGGCGACAAGAAGGCGGAGGTCGAGGCGGACGTGCTGCTTTCCGCCATCGGCGTCGTGGCCAACCTGGAAGGCGCGCTTTCGTCCAGCGTGAAGCTCGAACTCGACCGCAATTACGTCAAAGTCGGCAACGATTATCAGTCGAGCGTGCCCGGCATCTACGCGGCCGGCGACATCATTGGTCCGCCCTGGCTTGCGCATGTGGCGCATTACGAGGCGATCAATGCGGTCAACGGCATGTTTGGCCATGGCGAACCCAAGCGGGTGGGTTTTTTCCCCGGCGGCACCTATTGCCAGCCGCAGGTCGCCAGCATCGGCCTGACGGAGAAAGCAGCGAAGGAAAAAGGGCTGCCGATCAAGATCGGCAAGTTTCCCTTCACCGCCTCGGGCAAGGCCGTGGCCTCGGCGGAAAGCGAGGGCTTCGTCAAGCTCATCACCGACGCGAACACCGGCGAGATTTACGGCGCGCACATCATCGGCAGCGAGGCAACCGAGCTCATCGCCGAGTACGGCCTGGCGATCGAGCTGGAAGCGACCTCGGAGGAAATTCACCAGACGATCCACGCCCATCCGACGCTGAGCGAGGCGGTGATGGAGGCGGCGGCCTCGTCGCTGGGCGAATCGATCCATATTTAAACGCCGGCCGGCGACGGCTGCCCGGCCGGAAAACGGCTTGAATTCGCCGTCGCCTGGTCAAAGCTTACCGTTCGACACCGCTCCTGCGAGCGTAGCACAATGGATAGTGTAGTGGCCTCCGAAGCCATTGATCCGGGTTCGACTCCCGGC
>DASRHD010000063.1:0-2489 GCA_035650695.1 Opitutaceae bacterium | reverse complement strand
CGAGCTGCGGGCAGTGATGAAAATGACCGGAATGGAGCGGGTCTCATCGTTTTCCTGCAGGCGCTGGCAGACTTCGATCCCATCCATGTCGGGCATCATGACATCAAGCAGGATCAGGTCGGGCTTCTCATGCTTGACGAGCTCAAGCGCGTCCTGACCGGTGTACGCAGTGGAAACCTGGATGCTCTCGCGCTCCAGCTTGCGCTTGAGCAGCTGGACGTTGATGGGCTGATCGTCAACGACCAGGATCTTTGGAGCTGGCATTCGGGTAGACAAGCGCAGCCGTGGCGGCGTGGCAATATCGGGATGCGCCATTCCTAGGCGGTTATGGCCTGCTGCTGGCGGCAGGCCTTGAGGGTGTTTTTCATCAGCATGGCGACGGTCATCGGGCCGACGCCACCCGGAACCGGGGTGATTTTGGAGGCGATCGGCGCAACGCCGGCGAAATGCACGTCGCCGACCAGCCGGTAACCGGACTTTTTCTTTGTGTCGGGCACGCGGTTGATCCCGACATCGATCACGACCGCACCGGGCTTGACCATGTCGGCGGTGACGAATTCGGGCCGGCCGATGGCGGCGATGAGCACATCGGCGGTGCGGGCGACGGCGGGCAGTTCGCGCGTGGCGGAATGGCAGACCGTCACGGTGGCGCTGGTTTTTTTCTGGAGGGCGAGAAGGGCGACCGGCTTGCCCACGAGCAGGCTGCGGCCGAGCACGACGACATGCCTGCCTTTCAAGGCCACGCCGCTGCGCGCGAGCAATTCCATGATGCCGGCGGGCGTGCAGGGGACAAAACCGGTTTCGTCATCCTGCGCAACCTTGCCCAGATTCATGGTGCCGAGGCCGTCGACGTCCTTCTCCGGCGCGATGCGGCGAAAAATAGTGAGTTCGTCAAGGTGGTCGGGGAGGGGAGACTGGACAAGAATGCCGTTCACGCCCGGGTCGGCGTTGAGCCGGTCGATCACGCTTTCCAGATCCGCCTGGGTGATGTTGACGGGCGGCAGGTGCACGGACCCCTCGATGCCGATGGCCGCGGCGGTTTGCTCCTTTTTCTTCACGTAGGAAACCGAGGCGGGGTCGTCGCCGACGCGGACGAGCGCCAGGCCGGGCTTGCGGCCGGGGAGGGCCGCGACCTCGGCGCGCAGCTCGGCGATGAGGTCGGCCGCGATTTTGTTTCCGTCAATCAATTCCATGGAAATAAAGCCAAGCACGGATTGCCCGGAAGCGCACGGCGGAAAAATTCCGCGGCGCCGGTGCGATCCGCGACGGAGGGTGGTTATTTAAGCTGCAGGCTCTCCGCGGTGATGACGAGGTCGCGGCCGCCGGGAACGGTTTTGACCGTGCCGTAAACCGCCACGGTATGGCCGACGTAGCTGTCCATCTGCGCGGTCAGGAGCAGGTGGCTGGAGTCGAGGTAAGCCAGGCGCGAGCCCCCGGCGTCGTCGATTTCATAGTCGTAGGGCCGGCGCGGCGTGAAGGGCCGGCGGGTGGACACGATTTTTCCTTCGAGCAGACGGGGCAGGGTGCTGACGTCGGAGCCCACGGCGTGGCCGGGGGCGCTGTTGTTGATCACAACCGGGGCGGGCGGCGGAGGAGGCGTCAGGGCAGCCGGAGCCGGTGCGGGCGCCGCATTGGGCAGCTGGATATAGCCGGTGAGGCTTTTCTCGAGCTTGATCTGGGTCCACCTGCCGAGCAGGCCGGTGATTTCAATTTTATCCCCCTTTTCCGCATGGCCGAGGACGGGCGCGCTGGTTTTGGGCTCGGCGTAAAGCGCCGCGCCGGGGCGGACGTCGAGGCTTTTGAGAAAGTCCTTGTTCTGCACATAAGCCTCGTGCGGGCCGGGCACCTCGACAGCGAGCCAGCCGGGCGGGGCGGTGACGCCGGCGGCCGGTGTCGGCTCGGCGCCAGGTTTAAGAACGGTCAGGGCGGGCGCGCCGGCCTCGGGCCGGGTCTGGACGGCGGTGGTCTGGGTGAGCGGCGCGGCGCGAACGACACCGCTAAAAAGCGCGGCGGCGAGGAGCAATCGGTTAACTTTCATCGGTGGAGGGGTTGGATTCGGGCGGATCGCGGCGAAGGCTGGGTGCGGCGAAGAGTTGTTGGATTTCCTTGCTAGAAAGTTGTTTCACGCCGCGCAACGGGATTCCGCGGAGGCGGAGATCGCCGATCTGATAGCGGCGGAGGCGTTTTACGCTGTAGCCGAGGGCAAGAAAGAGCTGGCGAATCTCGCGTTTCTTGCCGTGGTGCATCCAGACGTCGAGATCGGTCGAGGCCTGGCGGGCGCCGGGGTTGAGCAGCAGGGCGTGTTCGACCCGGAGGCGCTCGCCCTCGAGGATGACGCCGCGCAGGAGCTGCCGCACGCGGCCGGCCGGAAACGGCGTTTCCAGGCGCACATAGTAGCGTTTGACCACGGCGTTGGACGGGTGCATCAGGCGGTGGGCAAGATCGCCGTCGGTGGTGAGAATCACCAGTCCTTCGCTGTCCTTGTCGAG
>DASRHD010000062.1:0-2290 GCA_035650695.1 Opitutaceae bacterium | reverse complement strand
GCTGGTGTCGACATAGGCGTTGGTGAAACCCCACGCGATGTGGCCGTTGCTGCCGGCGACGACAATGGGCGCGCCGGGAAGCGTCACGCCGGTGATGGCGTAATTCGAAATCCGCGGATCGAAAGGCGAGGCCGGTTCGGCACGCCAGAGGAGCGAGGCGCGGTACCAGATATTGGGCACGCGGAGCGCGAGGTGCATGTCGTTGGCGAGCATTGCCCCGCCGGTGAGGGTATGCGCGCCGGAGAGGGCGAAGGCGTTGGAACCGGCCGACACCAGGTCGCCGCTCGGCGCCGGCAGGACGGGAAAATGGCGCCCTGCGGAAAGGCGCAGATCGATGACCTTGGGCGAGGGAACCGGCGGGAGCGGCGCCGTGCTGCCGTCGAGCGCGGCGTCGTCCGGCGTGGCGGTGGGAGCGAAGAAGTTGAGTCCGGCCAGCCCGTAGGCGTCGCGCACGGCGGCAAGCGAGCGCTCGTAGCGGCCGCCGTCCTGCAGATCGAGCGTCATGGCATAAATCACGAGCACGCTGTCCTCCGGCTTCCACGGCTGCGGCGTCGCCCGGAGCACGATGTATTCAAACGGCCGGGCGCGGAGTGCGTGCAGGCCGGCGTTGACGCCGTCGGCGTAGGCTTGGAGGAGGGCGCGCTCGGGCGGCGCGAGGCCGGCCAGGACGGTGCGGGCGATGCGGCGGAATTCATGCACGCGCACCGCCTTGTCATGATCGAGGGCGGGCCGCCCGAAAAGTTCGGCCAGCTCGCCGGCGGCGTGACGGCGGAGCAGATCCATTTGAAAAAAACGATCCTGGGCATGGACGAAGCCGAGCGCCCGGGCGACATCGGCACGGGTGCCGCCGCGGAGGGTGGGCACGCCCAGAGCGTCGCGTTCCACCGTGATGGGCGCGGTCAGGCCGGGCACCACCGCATCGCCGTCAAGCTGCGGCAGGCTGGCGCGCAGCTGGAGATAAAACCAGACGCCGGCTCCGGCCGCGCCGAGCACGAGCAGGCTGAGCACGCCGGCCAGGAGGCGGAAACGTTTGACAATTTCCGGGTTCACAGCCCGAGGGCGGCGCGAATGTCCGCCACCAAATTTTCCGCCGGCGCGGCGACATCGAGGACCAGAGCGTCGCGCGGCGGTTCGAGCGCGGCAAATTGCGATTGGAGCATGGCCTCTCTCATAAAATGGCCCCGGCGCTGGGCGAGGCGCCGGTGCAGGAGGTCGAAGTCGCCGCGCAAATAGACCAGCTTCACCCGCGCCGGATCGACCATCACGATCTGGCGGTAGCTTTCCTTGAGCGCGGAGCAGGTGACGACGGCGTTTTCGCCGCGGGCGAGACGCTCCTCGATATAGGCGCGGATGGCGGCGAGCCAGGGCGCGCGGTCCTCGTCGGTCAGCGGAGTACCGTCGGCCATTTTGGCGATGTTGGCCGGGGGGTGAAATTCGTCGGCATCCCGGAAACTCCAGCCGAGTTCGGCGGCGAGCCGCCGGCCGACCGTGGTCTTGCCGCTGCCGGCCACGCCCATGAACAGCACGATCATGCGAGCAGGGATTCCCAGGCGCGCGTACTGACCGGATCACGGCCTTCATCGAACTCAATGCAGTCGAACATCGTCAGGATCGGCTTGTCCTGCAGCTGGCATTCGCGGACGCGCATGGCCAGGCGCTCGGCGCCCCCGTCGCGCCAGCCGCGCTTCATCATGAAAGCATTCCATATTTCACACTCCTCGTCGGAGCGGGGCGTGCCCCGGGCATGCGCCCAGGCGAGAATGTCCTCGTCGCTGCCGCCGGCGAGGGTGCGCTCGCGCAAATCGGTGTATTTCACGCCGAGAAAACGGCAGCAGCGGGCGTCGAACACGACCGGGTGCGCCTCGCCGAGATTGGCGACGTATTCGGGCGGCAATTTGCCGCCGGCGTGAAGGCGAATCTTGTCGAGCATGCGCCCAAAATAGACGAGGCGGCCGACCTTGACATAGGGACTGCGGAGACCGGGTACGTTTGGCATGGGAATGAGGGACGGACCGATTCAAGAAATGAATCCGGCGACCGCAACCGCCAATCCGCCCTCATTCGCGCCAGAGATAAACCGCGGTGACGAGGGCGCCAAACATCACCGTTGGAAGGATGATCCAGAGCGGACTGAAGGGCACATGCCAGCGGTGCACCGCCCAGGTCACGAGAATGCTTTTCAGAACAATAAGCGCCCAGCCGGCCATGAGCAGTTGCTCGACCCGGCGGTTGCGGGGAAGTTTGTCGCTGACGGTGACGCGCTCCACAAACGCGTTTTCATAGGTCTGCG
>DASRHD010000061.1:0-7973 GCA_035650695.1 Opitutaceae bacterium | reverse complement strand
TATTTGTCGGGACGACCGGCGGACTGCCGCGCTGGCTGGGCGGCGCACTGATCGCGACCTATGGCTGGTTCGTCTATGCCGGCCTGCTTAGCTGAAGCGTCAGATTACCAGCGGATCGGCCCGGAACTTTTCCGCCAGCTCGAAAAAGGCGGCCTGGGCCTTGAGCCAGCGCGGATCGGCGCGGATTTCGGCCATCGATTTCTCGGTGTGGTTGCACACCAGGTAGCTGCCCCCGCCGAGGCGCAGGCTGACGTCGTGCCGCGGGCCGGCACTGTCGGCGGCAAATTCGAAATCGCCGATGTCATAGTTTTTTTCCTCCATCGCGGCGCGCAGCGGGGCGACGTCGGCGGCGAAATTTTTCCGAAAAGTATCCGCCCGGGGACCGGCATAGGCGAGAATGCCCGATTCGGCGCCGAGCGAGATCACCACCCATTCGTCGAATACCGGCCGTCCGTAAAGCGCGGCCATCCGGCCCAGGGTGGCGGTGATGAGCGAACGGGCGGAGTCGAGGGTCATGGCACGAAACTAGCCCTCCGGGCGGGCGGGCGGCGAGAAATTTTGCAGGCGGCCGGCTGGTCCGGCGTCACCTGGCTCCGCCAAAAATTTCGTGGAAGAAATCCTCCATGGCCTGCCAGGAACGATGGTCGGCGGCGGCGTTGTAGCCGATGCCGCTCAGTCCGTTCTTTTTCGCCATCGCGTCCGCCTCCGGATTGGTGAAGGCGTGAACCGCACCGGCGTAGCTGATAAACTGGTAGTCAAAGCCGCCGTCGTTGAGCGACTTTTGAAACACCGCGATGGCTTCGGGCTTGGAAAAAGGATCGAGCGCGCCGTGGCAGATGAGAAACTTGGCCTTGTTTGATGCGCCGACCGGCGCCGGCACGAGTGAACCGTGGAAGCTGACAATGCCGGCCAGCGGTGCGCCGCTGTAGGCCAGCGTCTGGCAGACCGCGCCGCCGAAACAATAGCCGATGGCGGCGACCTTCGTCTCGTCGACCAGATGAGTGGCCAGCAGCTGGTCGAGCGCCGCCCGGGCGCGTTCTGCCATCAGCGGCTTGCCATAAAACTGGCTGGAAAGTTCGCGGGCCTTGGCCGCCTCGGTCGTGCTCTGGCCGCCGCCGTACATGTCGACGGCGAAGGCAACATAGCCGAGTCCCGCCAGCATTTCGGCGCGGTGCTTGGCATAATCGTTGAGCCCCCACCACTCCGGCACCACCAGCACGCCGGGAAGTTTTCCCTCCGCGGTCTTGGCGTCGTCGTAAGCGAGAAAACCCTCCAGCTTGACGCCTCCCTGTTCGTAAGAAACCGACTTGGTCACAACTTTGGCCCGGGCCGAAAGCGCAGCCAACAGGGCAAACAAAAAAAGCAGTTTTTTCATGGCGCGCGCAATCTGCACGATTTCACCGCGCCGTCAACCGGCCGCCTCAGGTCGGATAACCGCCCGCGATGTACTGCTTCAATTGTTCGCACTCGGCGTGATGTGCCGCCGCCACCCAGCGGGAAATGTCGCCGATGGAAATGAGGCCGAGCAGCCGGCCGTCGTCGATCACCGGCAGATGACGGCAGCGCTTTTCCGCAAACATCGTCATCACTTCCTCGATACTTGCCTCCGGCGCGATGGTGTTGACGGTTTCGGTCATGACCTGCGCCACCGGTGTCGTCCGCGGATCGACTTCGGCCGCGACCACGCGGGTGAGCACGTCGCGCTCGGTGAAAATTCCGGAGAGCCGGCCGTCGTCCATCACCAGGACGCAGCCGATTTTCTGCTGGTTCATTTCGCGGACCGCATCAGCCACGGTGGCGCTGACGGGAACGGAGTAGATCGCCGAGCCTTTATGCTCGAGCAGCGTCGAGATTGAGGTATTCATGATGGCCTTCGGGGTTGACTGAAAATGGCATGAGCCTGCCGCCGGCTCAACCTTAATTCGCATTTGGAACGCAAAAAATGTATTAACCAGCAAGCGCTTTGCGCTCCGTCCGCCGCCCGCGGGAAGGAGTTTGACGGCCGCGAGCTGCGGCGGGAGTCTGGCCGGGCCGAACGCATGACCATTTTTCCGTCATGAAAAAACCGCCGCCCCTCCCCGCCGATACCCTGCGCCGCGTGATCAAGGTGGGGCGCGTCAACGGCATGATTTTTGTTTTTCCCTTTGCCCTGCTCTGCTCGGCGATCGCGCTCCTGCTCGGCGATCTCGTCAGCATGGGTTTCGGGTTGCTTATCGCCGCGGCGGGGTGGAGCGAATGGCACGGCGCCAGGCTCCTGCAGCGCCGCGAGGCGCGCGGCATCAACTGGCTGGTGCGCAGCCAGCTTTATCTCCTGACCCTGATCATGGTTTACGCCGTGGAGCGACTGGCCAGCTACGATCCGGAATATATCCGCTCACAGATCACGCCGGACATGGAGCAGATTTTTCAACAGGTGGGCCTGTCGGCAAATGATGTCCTGTTGCTGGTACGGCGGACCTTCGTTGCCATGTACGGTTCGCTTGCCGTGCTGACGCTGATCTATCAGGGCGGTTTGGCGCTGTTTTACTGGCGGCGGGTTGACGCCGTGCATGCGGCGCTGGAAAAAGATCCGGCCCCTTAGGCAGCGCGGCCGGTAAACTTTTTTCTCCGCCCGTCGCGTCATGGCGGGCCAAGGCCGGCAGGAATTGTTTTCAAAAATTGAGCTTTTAAGGATGATGAAAAATTTTTGCTGCGGCATCCGGGGGCGGTCTTGCCTGCTTCAGGAATAACCGGGCTTCCGTGTGCCTCTCCTTCCCATGTCCAAAGAACGTTACGTCGAGGCCAAGCAGAAATGGGCGGCAAAGCAAAAGGCGCGAGGGGTCGTTCCGCGCCTTGTCGCGGCCGAGGACCGCCTCCCGCCGGGTCAGAAATTAACGCGCGGTTTTCCCGTGCTCGACCTCGGCATCCAGCCAGAAGTGCCCATGGAACAATGGACGCTCACGCTCGACGGAGCAGTGGAGCGGCCGGTGGTGCTCACCTGGCAGAAATTCAATGCCCTTCCCCAGGTCGAGGACGTGAGTGATTTTCACTGCGTCACAACCTGGAGCCGGTACGATTGCCGTTGGGGCGGCGTCGCCTTCACCACTCTTTATGAAGAGGTGCGGCCCAGACCGGAGGCCCGTTTTGTCTATTTCACGGGGTACGACGGTTATTCAACCAGCGTGCCGCTGGAAAAATGCCTCGATGAGGATGTGCTGGTGGCCACGCATTTCGACGGTGCGCCCCTTGGCCGCGAGCATGGCGGACCGGCCCGCGTCATTGTTCCGAAGCTATATGCCTGGAAGAGCGCAAAGTTCGTCAAAAGCATCACTTTTTTGCCGCAGGACAAACTCGGGTTTTGGGAAATGCGCGGCTATTCGAATTCGGCCGACCCGTGGAAGGAAGAGCGCTATGCGTGAAGGTGGCCGGCTGATCGCCGCATCCGTCAGGATCGACGTTTCCGGGGAGACGGGGCGGACGGCTTCTTTCTGACCTTGGCGGGTGCGCGGGAACGGCGGGGTTTGGCGGCGCCGGGAGCCGGCACGGCCAGCTTTCCCGTCTGCAAGTTAACGGTTACCTCGTCGAGTTTCGCGACCGTGCCGTTTCCGGCGGGCGAGCGAAACGTGACGTTCAGCGTCTTGGCATCGCAGGTGATGAAGAGATAACCGAATTTCACGATCGGATCCACCTCCATGGTATAGTCGCCCACGGTGACCGGCGCCGGCTTTATCTTCTGTTGTGGCGGCGTGGCCGAGAAGCCGCCGCTGCCGGCGACAATGTAGGGAATTTCCTGGCCGGTTTGCTTCACCCGGCGGGTGAAGCGTTGGTAGAGATGGGCGTGGCCGGACAAGATCAGGTCTGGATGGAAGCTGGCCGCGGTGAAGGCGCTGTCCAAGTCCGCCTCCAATCCGGACGAGCCGCCATGATGGGCATCGGCGGAGAGCGGCGGATGGTGCATCGCCACCACCACCGCGCGCTGTCCGGCCTGCCGCAGCGGTTTCAGGCGCTGTAATTCATTTTTCAGAAAAACAAGCTGCTCGTCGCTGAGCGGTAGCTTGCCCTTTTGCGAGGAGATGACGCCGGGACCTTCCAGGACGTTGCTATACAGCCCGATGATCGAAATAAAGGGCGCATCGAGCGTAAAATAAACCCCCGGCTGGGTCATGGCGCTGCGCACCATTCCACCGGCGTCGGGAGACGGACCCACCGTCGTGGCACAGAAATTGTTGAGGAATGCCTGCAGCGTTGGAATCTGCGGCGCGCTCGAGTTTGGGCCAAAGACGGCGCCGTCGTGGTTTCCCGGTATGGCGAAGATCGGCCGATCGTACATCCGGTATGGCTCGTAAAACTGATCATAATAATATTGGGCCTCGCCAAAATTATAGATGACGTCGCCGAGGTGAAAAAAGAAGGCCGGTGGATTCGGGCCCGCCAGGTCCGCCACCATGGCGTCGGCCACGTTGGCCTGGTTGGCCAGGGCTTGGGCGACGGTTTGCTGATAGTTGACCTTGGCCGCGCCGGTGTCGCCCACCGCATGAAAAGAGATTTTCCCCGCCTGCTCAATCGCGGCGACCGTTGCGGCGCCGACAAAATCGTCCAATATTATCTGCAACGGGACACGGGGGTTCGGCGGCGGAATGGGCTGCACCTGATTTTGGTGCAGCAGATAATACGGCGAATTATAGTAGGCCGCGCTGGTATTATCGACGCGAAAGATGGTCTCGTCGCTGCTCGGCTCCGGTTCGGCAAACAGACGCCCCCCCGGCCCGACTAATTTTGGTTTCGCAGGCATGGCATTCCTTTTGATGATTGACGGTTCGACTCGAAGCCGGAGGAGAGGGGAAATTGATCCAAAATCGGGGCGCGACCAAGGCATAAATGTTACATTCAAGTGACATCGGGTGTCTCCGGCCCCGAATGTGCTTAAGTTTCTCGCCTGACCGCCGTTTTCTCCCTTACAGGAACAATTCCCCGGATGAGGTTTCTTCCAGCCACCATAACGTAACAGTCATCATATGAAATTCGTCCTACCGTGCTTTTCCCTCTCGATTTTGGGCCTGACAGCCCCGATCGCGCACGCCCAGCTGCTTAATGGCGCTTCGGAAGCTCAACTTGTAACCTGGATCAACCAGGGTCCGCTCACGTTCACTCCGGACTTCACCAAGATAGCTGGCGATGGCCAGGATGCCCTTGATTTTCACGCCGCGTCCGACGGCAAGGGGCCGAATATTTCCTTGTTCGATGTCACTCCTTTCAATGTCGCCGATGGTCTTTACGATTTACCCGAGCAGGTGATTGCCGGCGGAATTCCGACAAGTTGGTATTCGTCGAATACCTGGAATGTCGTTCTCGATCCCACTGACCAAAGCGCGATGCTCTTCAATCTCACCGCCGGCGTCGTCCACCACGAAAATGCCTTCACCTTCAGCGGCATATTTCAATCTTTCAACAGTCCATCCTTGGGGCCGACCTTCGGTCTGGGCGATCTCGTCACCGGCTTCGACCTGGAACACGGCACCGCTATCCATTATTCCTACGGGGGAACGTCACCGCTCACTCCGAATATTCTCGGCTTGGTCGGCGTCGGTCCCAGCGATCTTTTCCGGATCAACCGTCTCGAGGTTTACAGCGTTTCGCTCGCCTCCATTCCCGAACCGGTCACTTATGGCCTGACCATTGGAACAGCGACGATGATGTTCGTCTTGCTGCGGCGCCGATGTGGCTCACGCACCGCTCTGCGGACCTGATTTGTTGCGCCCACCGGGCGGCACCGAATATCCGGGTCGGTTCCGCCAAACCGCGGGAGAATCTGACGGCGGCTAAAGACCGAGCAGACCGCCATGGTGCTTGAGCCAGCGCTCCGCCTCGCGCCACCAAGGGCACGTTTCCTCCACCCTCGCCCAAAACCGGTCGCTGTGGTTCATCTCATACCGCAGATGCACAAGCTCGTGATAAATCACGTAATCGCGCACCTTCTCCGGCGCCTGGACCAGCCGCCAATTGAGAGAGATCGTTCCGCGGCCCGAACATGAGCCCCAGCGCGAACGCTGGCTGCGCACGGTCACGCGGCGAACGTCCACGCCGCTCCTCGCCGCCAGCTCCCAAGTGCGCGCCGGCAGCTCGATTTTCGCCCGCCGCGCGAAATGAGCCTCCAGCACCGCCCGCAGGTCACCTTCCAGGCTGGGCACGCGAAAAATTTCGCCGCCGACCCGCGCTTGCGGTCGGTTTTCCGCCGCATGAATGCGGATCTCCTCCCATTCTCCGCGCCAAAGCACGCGGGTGCCGATGACCCATCGTTCGGCGCTGCGCGGCCGACGAGCCTGACGTTCGCGCGCCCGCCTCAGCCATTCGCGATGCCGTTCAACGAAGCGCCTCGCTTCGCGCTCACTACCCCGGACCGGGATGGTCGCGATCACGGTCCCGTCGCGACGCAAGGTGATGCGATAATGACGGGCCCGGCGGCTGCGCGTGAATTGCACAGCGTCGTCCCGCCGCAGTTCCGCCCGGGGCGCCGTTTCGGCTCCGTCCCGGTCCGATGAAAATAAACCGTCAAGCTCCTGTTGTTCTTCCGCGTTCATCAACTGTCGGTCAGCCTTGGCCGCCGGTTCGATGAGTCAATCCTCACCCGCTATTTTACCGGAAACGGCGCTTCCCGGATTGCCGCCGGCCCACAGATCGGTTCGGCTTCGGCACTCCCATGCGTCTCTTCTGGTTCGTTCTGCTCGCAGCGTTTGGTTCGCTTCACGCCGAGGTTGCCTCCCTGCCCGTCCGGCTGACCGTGCAGGCCGATCGCGTGCACGTGGAGATTGGCGGAAGGCCTTTCACGGAATATATCTTTGCCGGCGCCAGCCGGCCGTATCTTTACCCGCTGCTCATGCCCGATGGTACGGCGATCACCCGGGATTTTCCGCAAAAGGACACCCCCGGCGAGGACCGCGATCATCCCTGGCATCGGTCGCTCTGGTTTGCCCACAGCGTGGTCAATGGCGTTGATTTCTGGAACGAGGGCACGGGCGACCTTGGCCGTTCGCCCAAGGCCAAGGGCCGTATTGAACACGACGCCCTGCTGGAAGCCGCCGGTGGCGATGCCGGCGTGATCCGTGCCCGCGATCGCTGGATCGCGCCCGACGGCACGCTCATCTGCACGAGCGAGACCACGCTTCGGATTCGCGGCACACCTGACGTCCGCCTGCTCGATTATGAAGTCACGCTTCACGCTCTGCCCGGCCAGCCACTCGTCCTTGGGGACAACAAAGACGGCACCATGGCCCTGCGCCTCGCGCAATGGATGACCCTGCCGCACACCTATCAGAAGAAGGTGCTGCCCGGCGCCGGCCACATCCTGACCAGTACGGGGGCACGTGATGCGGCGGCGTGGGGCAAACGCGCGGATTGGTGCGATTATTTTGCATCGCATGACGGTAAAACTTACGGCGTGGCCATCTTTGACCATCCCCAAAATCCTCGTCATCCCACCTGGTGGATGGCGCGCGACTACGGCCTCTTCGCAGCGAATCCCTTCGGCCGCCATGACTTTGAGAACCTTCCCGATCAACCGCATGCCGGCGACTATACCCTCCCCGCCGGCGGTACCCTCACTCTCCGTTACCGTCTTGTCTTTCATTACGGGGATGCTTCAGCCGCTCATTTATCAGAACTCTACCGGGCCTACGCCGGTCAGTAATCAGCATCATATCCGCGATAGGCGCCGCCGCCCAGGCCTTATTGCCATGTATTAAAAACGGCGTTTTGCAAAACAACCACGGCAGGCTTTATTTGCGCGGGTTCCCGCGCCTATTCCATCAAAGCGCGTGAATAGTTGAAACCGCGTCACCCGGCCCGGCGTCTTATGCGCGACGGCGGCATGTTCTGCCGTCCATTCCAAACCCTGCTTAAATTGTATTCTACAATGATAAAGACTAACATATTGCTCGGGATTCTGGCGGTGACGGCTGCCGCCCCTTTGCTCCGTGCCCAGCTCACCGTCTCGAACG
>DASRHD010000060.1:0-2923 GCA_035650695.1 Opitutaceae bacterium | reverse complement strand
GTGGTGTTGTTGCTCTCGGCCAGGTCGGCCGAGCCGCCCCACAGTTCGGGCAGCACCGGGGCCAGCGCCTGCAGCACGTCGCCGGACGCCTTGCGGGTCGCCACGCCCTTCTCGCTGGCCGGGAACTCGGGCAGCGCCGCGGTCCAGCCGTCCGGCAGGGTACGCGTGGCCAGCCGGTCGAACAGCGCCTTGCCGTCCGGGTTGCCGGCGGCCCAGGCGTCGAAGGACCGCTGCCACTCGGCGTGCGCGGCCCGCCCGCGTTCGATCACCGCGCGGGTGTGCGCGAGCACCTCGTCGGAGACCTCGAAGGTCCGGTCCGGGTCGAAGCCGAGTACCCGCTTGGTCGCGGCCACCTCCTCGGCACCCAGCGCCGAGCCGTGCGCCTTGCCGGTGTTCTGCTTGTGCGGGGCCGGCCAGCCGATGATCGTGCGCACCGCGATGAACGACGGCCGGTCAGTGATCGACCTGGCCTCCTGGATCGCGTCCCACATCGCCTCGACGTCCTCGTGGTAGCCCTCGCCGGAGCCGGCGTCGCCCTGCCGCCAGTCGATCCGCCGCACGTGCCAGCCGTACGCCTCGTACCGCGCGGCCACGTCCTCGGACTTGGCGATCGCGGTGTCGTCCTCGATCGAGATCTGGTTGTCGTCGTAGAAGACTGTCAGGTTGCCCAGCTTCTGGTGCGCGGCCAGCGCGGACACCTCGTGGCTGACGCCCTCCTCGATGTCGCCGTCCGAGACGATCGAGTAGACGTGGTGGTCGAACGGGCTCTCGCCGGCCGGCGAGTCCGGGTCGAACAGGCCGCGCTCGCGCCGGGCGGCCATCGCCATCCCGACCGCGTTGCCGAGGCCCTGGCCCAGCGGCCCGGTGGTGGTTTCAATCCCCGGGGCATGGCCATATTCGGGATGGCCCGCCGTGCGGCTTCCCACTTTGCGGAAATGCTGCAGCTGATCGATGGTCATGTCCGGATAGCCGGTGAGATAGAGCAGCGAATAAAGCAGCATCGAGCCGTGTCCGGCCGAGAGCACGAAACGGTCGCGGTCGGGCCAGTGCGGGTGCTCGGGATCGAATTTGAGAAAGCGGGAAAACAGCACCGTCGCCGCATCCGCCATGCCCATGGGCAGCCCGGGGTGGCCGGACTTGGCCTTCTCCACCGCGTCGATCGACAGCATGCGGATCACATTGGCGAGGCGGCGAATCTGAGCCTGCTCCGGCGGAGCCTGGGTATTGGTCATGCGCGGTTTCCCGTGAGGGCGTGGTGGCCTTAGCGAGGGGGGTCAGCCGCCGTCAAGAGGCGGCGGCCCACACCAAGCTAACGCAAATGCGTTGACCCTCTTTCCCGACGCGGCCTAAGGTCTTTGGCGGCCACAACATATGGAAAGATATGAGCCGGCTGGATTTGGCGGAGAAACGCCTCGCCCAAGCACTGGAAACACTGGAAAAGGCGGTCAAAGCGGCAACCGCGCGCGGGCCAGATCGCTCGGAAATCGAGGCGATGGGCAAGGAACGGGAGCGGCTTTTGGCCCGGATCGCCCAGCTGGAAGAGGAATTGGCGGCGCTGTCCAGCGTCAGCCAGGAAGTCGAAGGGCGACTGGACGGGGCGATCAGTGAAATCCGCGCGGCTTTAGCGAGGTAGGAGCGACGGCCAGGAAAAGTGGGACGAGCGAAGCGAGGAGCGGTTTTCCGAGTGGCGCCGGAGGCGCCAACCAATAATGGGGCGCATCCGCGCCCGGGCCGCGCGACAAAGGAAAAAAGTCATGCCTCTCGTAAATGTGATGGTGAATGGCCGAGCATACACAATCGCCTGCGATGAAGGCGAAGAGGAGCATTTGCGCCAATTGGCCGATCGGGTCGATGCCAAGGCGCGCGAAGTCTTGAGTTCCGTGGGCCAGGTGGGCGATGCCCGGCTTTTGCTGATGGCGGCGATCCTGATCGCCGACGAGCATCATGGCGGCCAGGAAGATGCCGCAGGGCACGCCCTGGCGAAGGCGGAACTGGAAAATCGCGCCGAAGCCGCCGAAACCCGGGCGGTTACCGCGCTGGAAAACGTGGCGAGCCGGCTGGAACAGATTGCGGCTCACCTGTCGGCCGCCTAGAGTAGATGTTAGGACGGTGACTGCCTCGCGCGTCAGGTTAGCGATGCCCAGGGGCCTTAATGGTACTCACCGGGAGCTGTCCCTGACCGGGGCCGTGGCCTCGGACATATGGCGCCCACCTGCACTGCAGGCCCGTGAGGATCCAAATACCAACGGCGAATACGGTTCCGTCCGCTTTATTTCTCGAACCCCTCCGGCTTTCGCTGGCTTAACCGCCGCTTCGCGGCTGGCCAGCTACAGCCACCTCCCCTTCTTGCGCGCTTCGCGCGCGAAGGGGAGGCGGGTCTTGACCTTGCGGAGGGGTGAGGAGCGGTTTGCGAAGCAAACGAAATGGTCCAGTGGACCATTTCGAGCGACGAACGCCGCGAGCTTGGGCGAGCGGCCGGACCGCGCCGCGAAATGCGGCGCTCATGCTCAGCATATTGAAACATGACCTCCAAACAGGAACTGCGTGTTGCTGCGCGCGAACGGCGTTTCGGCCTGAAGGATCCGGCTTTTGCCGAGGCGCTGGCGCGTCATGCCGAAAGCGTGGGCATAGCGAAGGGCACGGTCGTCGGCGGCTATCATGCCCTGCCGGACGAAGCCGATCCGGCGCTGCTGCTGGAAAGGCTGGTGGAGCTGGGTTGTCACATCGCCTTTCCGCGGGTCGCCGGCAAAGGCCTGCCGCTGGAATTCCACCGCGTGCCCGACGGCGAAGTGCTGGCGCCCGGCATCTTCGGCATTCATGAGCCGATGGACATCTGGCCGCGCGCTGTCCCGCAGCTTCTGCTGGTGCCGCTGCTGGCCTTCGATGCAGAGGGCCATCGCCTGGGTTATGGCGGCGGCTTTTA
>DASRHD010000059.1:0-9081 GCA_035650695.1 Opitutaceae bacterium | reverse complement strand
GAGAAAACGGCGGCGTCCTGCTCGTCCGGCCCGACGGCTATGTCGGCTTTTACAGCGCCGGTCCGGCCTTGCAGGGGCTGACGACGTTTCTCAGCCGGCTTTTTCTCCGGCGGGTTTCGCCGATGGAAGCAGGAGCAGGCGCGCGCTGACCGCCTGCCGCCGCCCCATCCGCCCGCCGCAATTTAATCCGAGGCCACCTTGAGACGGCGGCCCGATGGAATTTCGGCCCACGCGGGCTTACCGTTGCAGCGATCCATTCGCCCGGAAATCGGCGGATGGAGTCTCAGCCATGGAACTCACCAGCCCGGAATTCAAAAATGGCGGGGTCATTCCCGACCGCTTCAGCCAATATCGCGACAACCATTCCCCGCCGCTTACTTTCCGCGACGTGCCCGAAAGCGCCGGCGCCCTGGCGCTGATCGTGGACGACCCGGATGCAAAGCCGCACCGGTTCACTCACTGGGTCGCGTTCAACATTGCTCCGGACGCGGGCGGCTTCGGCGAAAATCGCGTTCCCGAAAATGTGCGGCACGGCCGAAACGACCTCGGCCAGGCCGCCTACGCCGGGCCGAAGCCGCCTGACGGGGAGCACCGTTATTTTTTTCACGCCTACGCGCTCGATCGTCCCCTCGATTTGCCGGCCGGCGCCAGCCGCGAGCAGATCGAGGACGCCATGGTCGGACACGTCGTCGACGAGGCCGAGCTGATGGGGCGTTTCGCCCCTCC
This sequence comes from Opitutaceae bacterium, assembly GCA_035650695.1. Taxonomy (GTDB): domain Bacteria; phylum Verrucomicrobiota; class Verrucomicrobiia; order Opitutales; family Opitutaceae; genus DASRHD01. The sequence goes on along the minus strand of DASRHD010000059.1, from coordinate 8,355 downwards.
GAAGTGACGGCCGCCGCGGTGATTTTCCGCCGGGCAATTTCACAAAGCAACATCCAACCAAGGACCAATCATGAACGACTCGGATCGGAACAAGGAAAATGCCATCAGCTGGGCCAGCGGCATAAATCTTTTTCTCGGCGTCTGGCTGTTTATTTCGCCCTGGATCATCACCTATGTCGCCGCGGAGAGCCGCTGGAACGACCTCATCGTCGGCGCCGCTGTTGTATTATTTTCTTGGATACGTCTGGTCAACCGCGGTCGGGCCGGCGTCCCGAGCTGGATCAATCTTTTGCTCGGCCTCTGGCTGATCTTCGCGCCCTTTGTCATGCATTATGTCTCGAACGGGCAGCGCTGGAACAGCGTGGTGGTCGGTGTCATTGTCGCCGTCCTTGCCATCACCAGCGGTGCCGCCGGGGCGACCCGCCATCATCCCACCGCCGCTGCCTGAAAACGGCGGAATCCCAAATTTGGCCTCCGGTTGAAAAGCCGCTGGCCGTGCAACCCCGGCAGTCTGCCCGGCTGCCGGGTTTCGCCTGTCCGCTGGCCGGGCCGAAACGTAGCGGTGCGGCGAAACGCCTCTCCGGCCTACCGGGCCGGTTGTTTTTCAGTCCGCGCCAGCGTTCGCGAATGCCGAATCCGCCACGCCCAGAAGATTCCGACCGCCAGTGCAAGCGCGATGCCAGCCGGCGCCACCCAGCTCGTCGGGCTGGAGGGCGGCAGGCCGCAGATTTCCTTGCCGACAAAACCCAGGCCGGTGGCGGCGCCAAGGTAGGCGACCAGGCAGAGCGGGCATTTCGGCACCAGCATTGCGAGCGCGGCCGGCACGAGCCAGCCGGCGCGTGCAGCGAACCGCCGCACCCACGAGCGGCGGCGCGGCGCCGGTGATCCGGCGCCGCGCGAATGAGGTGACTCCTCACGCTTCATAACGGTCGTGGTGGCGCAGCCACTCCATTGGCCTCTCGAATCCGTCCTCGTCACGGCCTTTCGGCACGAGGTCGAGGTAGTTATAGGTGCCGATGAGCAGGTCGAGCCCGCGCGAGTAGGTGGAATAGGTATGGAACACCGCGCCGCTCTCGTCCTTCGCAAACACGCTCAGGCCCGGCGCCTCCTCCATCGGAAACTCGAAGTCATCCGTGAAGTTGTAGTTCATCTTGCCGCGCGCGACCTCCTCGTCGGTGAATGATACGCGGTAGTCGAAGTTGAAGCTGTTTTTGGCCGACGAGACCCAGGGAAACGTCCAACCCATCCGGCGCTTGAACGGCGCGAACTCGGCCAGGGGCGCGCGCGAAACGACGGCGAGCGAGACGTCGCGGGCGTTGAGGTGGGGGAGGGCGCCGGCGAAATGATCCGACACGTAGGAACAGCCGCGGCAGCCTTCGTCCCACCCCGGGCCGAACATGAAGTGATAGACGATCAGCTGGCTGCGCCCGTCGAAAAGCTCGGCGAGCGTGACCGGGCCGTCCGGTCCTTCGAAGATGTAATCTTTCTCGACGCGCATCCAGGGGAGTTCGCGGCGCTCGCGGCTGAGCTCGTCGCGCAGGCGGGTGAAGTCTTTTTCTTTTTTCAAGAATTGCCGGCGGGCAGCCAGCCATTCGGCGCGCGAAACGACGCGCGGTGATTCGATGGTTTTCATTGTGATTTCCTGTGTTTTTGAAGGTTGTGCTGAAATGGTTCTCGCCGAAAAAACCGGCGGTTATTTTTTCGCGGCCTCAGAGGCGCAGCTGACGTTCGTGACCACGACCTCGCCGGTCTCGAGCAGGCTCTTCAGGTTGCTCATCACCGCCGGCCAGCCGTTGTTGATGCCCTTGAACGTGTTCGGGTTCATATCGACGTCCTCCGGCAGGAGGTTTTCGTGAACGAGGCGGAGGCGGACCTGGCCGTCCATTGGCGTGATCTCGTAGGTCACGCGCGAGAGGCCATCGCGTTTTTTGGCGACCTCGGGCGTGTCCTTGATCGCCCAGGTGTAGGTGAGTTTGCGGGGCGGGTCGCAGACCAGGACCTGGCCGGGGCTGAACTTTCCTTCCGTGCCGTCGGACTGAAGGATGCGGAAGGCGCCGCCGGCTTTTTGCTCCACTTCGATGCGGGAGCCGAACCAGTATTTCTGGCTGAAGTCGCCGCTGGTCAGCGCCTGCCAGAGTTTTTCCGGGGTGGTGCGGATGTAGGTGGTGTAGACGAATTGTGGCTTTTCCATGATGGTTAATTTTTTCCTTCGAGACCTTTTTTCAGATCGCTCAACGCCTGGAGGCGGTGGGGCTCATATTTGCCAATCCAGCGCTCGTAGATCTCGTGCAACGGCAGCGGATTGAGGTAGTGCAGTTTTTCGCGCCCGTGCCAGACAGTGGCGACGAGGTTGGCCGACTCGAGCAGCTTGAGATGCTTCGTCACGGCCTGCCGGGTCATGTCGTGGTGGGCGCATAACTCGGTCAGGGTTTGTCCGTTATCTTTGCGAAGTTCATCGAGCAGCTTGCGACGGCTTTCATCAGCCAGGGCTTTGAAAACAGCGTCCATGCCCGGAACGATATGCAACCTTTTGGTTGCATGTCAAGCGCGGAATTTTTTTTTTCGAGATCGGTCCGCTTGGCTGGCGTGAGAGGGCTTTAGATCGGATGTTCGTCAACTTCGACTGACATCACGTAGAAACCGACGCTCTCATAAAAAACCGCCTTCAAAAGGAAACCTTCCCCATTCGATTCAACTGTTTTGCCATACCAATAACGGAAAACTTGGTCATTAGTTATATCTCCGGTCTTCAAATTGGGCACCATTTCTTCAAGCGCAACGATCGCAGGACGTACATCGACGTTTGGATGCACAATGTGAGTATTAGCGAGAGAGATTTTGCCCTTTAGGAATGTTTTGTAATGCCAAAAATGTAGACCTCTGGCCAATCGCTCGGAAAATTTTTCAACATCGCCTGCTTGGACAGAGCTACACACTCCAAGCTGTCCATCCGCCAAAGCCGGCCGCATTGAAACCAATATTTTCTTAAGGAGTCCAGGAGCCTCTGGTTTCAAAAGCCCCCGGAGCGTTGCGTCAGCAAAAGCTGCTTCGCCAACTGAATTTTCAGCAACTGCCTGGACGTAAAAACGCATACGCTCATCGAGGCAGTGAAAGCCGCTATTGTGCTCCATGCACGATGGCACCTTGATGAGGTTATTCCTCAATTTTGTAGAATAAAACCCTTTGGGCGGAATGTGATCATAGCTGGTTGCTGGATTTCCGCACCAGTAGCAGTGCAAGTTATTCGGCCTCATTTGATGAGCATCGCTTGGACTCGGCTCAATAATTCCGGCATCGATTCGACGGTTAACTCAATCTCGTATGACTTTGCGAGACACTCGAAAGTGGAGTCATGAAACCAGAAAATATAATGGTTTAATGAATTCCAAAGAGCAGGATTGTCGTTGGGATGAGCGCTGTTTGTCTTGGCCACTTCAGCAAGCCATGGAGAATTCCTTACAATTTGTGCCGTATAAGCTTCTAAACCTCGCCCCTCAAGTGGATGGCCACGCTGAGCTTCGTCATTGGGATGGCCCAACTTGGCAGATGCGCAGTGATGAAACTTCACCAAACAAAGAGAGGCTTCGGCTTTTGATGCAGGGTCAACAACCCTAGCATAAGTCCCGTCCCAATGCGGCTCGCGCTGGCTTACGTAAAAAGTCAGAAATGTCCGGTAATCGCTGCAAAGGAGAAAGGGCAAGGGCGCCCCAACATCCCATTTCACGGGAAAATCGCATGGAACTGCATATGGCTCATGTCTGGACCCAGCCAATTCCCGTTCCAATCGAAGCACTTCTTGATTTGCGGCATGGAATTCCTCCATTTCGCCGCCCTTGTGTTTTCGCGCTAGTACAGCAATTGCAGCATTGAGTCGGCGGTTGGCCTCGGCCAGCGATTTTTCGACGCTCATATCGATTCAACCGCTTATCCCGTGCTTGTCCAGAGAGCAAGTAATTCGCCGACGCGGGCAGGGTTGGGCACAGTCCACTGGGATTGTTCTGATCGCGGCGCGAGGCTTGTCCGTCCGGCAAGGGTGGCCGAAGGAGGCCATGCTTTACTTTTACCTAGATTCGGATGGAGCCACCCCAGATTATTCGTTTTGAAATCCAAGGGTGCCGCGCTGAAGAACGCGCGGTCTGGCTTTGACACTGTGGGGGCTGGAATTTCTGGTTGGATCGTCGCATGTCACTGCACCGAAAAAAGATTTTCCGCATCCCCGCTCCGGCGCCCACCACGATCTATGTGCGGCCGGGCTACAACCGCGTGCTGGCCGAGCAGTTCGAGGCGCTCAAGCGCAAGCGCGTTGACCTGGTCAAGGACAAGGTCGAGGCCCACAGCCAGGGCGACCTGCGCGAAAACTTCGGCTTCAAGGCGGCCAAGGAGGCCATCCGCGCCGTCGACCGCAAGATGACCGCGCTCGATCGTTTTGTCGCCCGCAATACCTTCATCGAGGTCGATCCCGCCACCTGGCTCACCAAACCGACGGACACGCTGCAACTCGGGCACGTCGCCGTCATTGCAAAGCAGGATGTGGCGACGAAGCGGGAACACCGTTTCACGTTTCTCGTGACCACGCATGGCGAGACGGCGAGCGACCCCGAGTCGGGGATTGAATGCCTGCCGCACAATTCTCCTCTGGCTGCGGCCGTGCTGGGCCTGGCGATCAACGCCCAGACCAGGGTCGCGCTCCCGGCCGGCGAGGCGATCCTGACCGTGCTCTCCATCCGCAATCCCACCCAGGCTGAACTCGATCGCCTGCTCACCGCCATCAAGCCGCCCGAAATCGAAGACGATTAAATTCCGGTCAAGAAGGGGTGGTTGATGCTATTGTATTTTGTCGAGACCCAGGCGGGCTTGCCATGAACGCCTCGTCCCTGGCCCCTCGGTAGCTGAGGATGGGTTCAGTGCGGCGTAGCGTGGTTTTGCCGAGCTTCAGTCTTTGTTCGCACGGCGTTGTTTCATCCACAGCACGTACGCGGTCAGGCTGGGATTGTTCTGGTAGCGATGCGAGGCCACCGCCGCCCTGGCCACGAGCTCGTAGGCGGCCGGATTCCAGTCCGCGCAAAGAATCCATTCGCCCAGCATGTAATTTCCGCCGCGTCCGTTTCCGTTCACGGTTGGCGCAAACGTGCCGTCGCTCCGGGCGATGACATAGACGAGGGCGTTGGCGATCGGCTGCAGGTCCGTCGTGGTTAGGCCGTAGGCCGGCCGCTCCCATGCGCGGTGCAGCCCCAGCACGTCATAGGCGGCGTGGCCCACGCTTTCGGAATCCCGCCGGTTCGCGCTCCACGGAAAATAATGCCAGTTGTAGACCAGGTGGCCGTTCACGGTTTTCGGATCGAATCGCTTGATGCCAGCGAGGCACTCGGTGACGGACGCCTTGACGATCGCGTCGTAGCGGCGGACGCGGTCCGGCGCATCGCCGAGGAGTTCGTGGCATTCGGCCAGCCGTTGGTAGCCGCCGTCGAACATCATCTGGCGGTTGATCGCGTCGACGTTGTTGTTGATCGCCGCCCAGGCCGGCTGATCTTTCGGATCGCGAATCAGATTGGTGCCGGGCTCGACAAACCATGTCAAAAAATACTCGTCGTTGGCCTCGTCGCATTTTGCGAGGTAGGTCTGGGCGCGCGCCAGGTAGGTGGCGCCATAGCCGTGCGGGTCGCCGCCGGGCACGGTGGTTTTCCACAGCTCCTTGTGCTGGAGGATGAGCTTGGCGCAGAAGGCAATGTGGGCGATGGCGTCCTCGGTTTCGCAGCCGGCGTATTTCGCGTTGCGGTGTGCCGGCGGCTCGGGGCACCAGACCTGGTCGATCTTGCCCGTCCACATGACGCGCTGGCCGCCGCGGTCGGCGGGCAGGAGGTCGTTGCGCTCGGAAACACAGGTGTCGGTCCAGCGAATCATCAGGTTGAGAATCTCGGGGTCGGCCGTGGCTTCGTACATCAGCCCCATCGCCTCGATATCCCGGCCGCCCGGACCGAACGACCACGCGTTGTGGCTGGGCTGGAACGGCGTGGGCGGCGGCGTTTCATGTTCGATGAACGCTTTGAAGGCGGCGATTTCATAGGGCGTGACGGGACCGGTGAGGCTCTCGATCACCAATCCCGCCCGCGCCGCGCCGGCGAGGAGGAAAAAAATTCCCCAGCAAGCGACGGTGAAACGGACCCTTTTCATCCAATGGCTAGACGAGCGCCGCACCGAAACGTTACGGACGAGGGGCGCAGCCGCAAGCCATGGGCAAAACGCGAGCTGGTCGAAAGCCGCGTCGTACCGGCTTAGCGACCTCAGACATGACTGCCCTGGCTGAGGTCGTTTTCTGCGCGCGTCAACGGTGAGAGACGTAAAAAGCGCGCAGGCGGAGGCCGTCTACGGCTCCTGTCCGAGGACAACCCTCCAGGCGCTTGGCTGTCCGTCCGGATTGACTCCCAAGCCGGTGATGACCCGCCCATCCGCCGAAATGGCAGTCGCGCTGATCAAGGTCCAGCCAGGCAAGGGATCTCCCGTGCCGAGACATTCCAAAATATCCTTTAATGGCCAGATTCCCCAATCCACGGTCCAGATGAATGCCTCGCCTCCGGCACCGCCGACGATCACCCGCCCATCCGCCGATACCCCGGAGGGAATGGTATCACCCTGTTGTCCGGGAAGCGTTCCCAAAGTTTGCAGTCCGGAATCCACGCTCCATCGGAATCCGTGAAGTGGGGCGGTTCCAGAGGCGCTGGTGCTCCATCCGACAATAACCGATGCGTCGGGGGTGGTGGAGAGCCCAAAAGCAAGATCGTCGCCGGGCAGGAACGGAAGCACCGCCGCACCGGTCGCCTGCGTCCAGCGGAACACATGGTTTGCCTGGCCGGAGCTATCCGGGCGGCTGATGCCGACAACGACCGAGCCGTCCGCCGAGGCGAACGCCTCGGTTGGGTAGGTATCGCCTGCCGGCAAAGGGATATGCGTGATCCCGGTCGCTTGCGTCCATTGGAAAAGATCGCCGGTCAATAATGAAGGTCCGTAAAGATAGGTGCCGGTGATGACCGAACCATCCGCGGAAATCGCGGTGCCCGCACTCGCGTCCGCGGGCGGCGTTCCCAGACCCCAAATTCCCGTGGCTTTGGTCCAGCGAAACGCATGAAGCGCAAGGTTATCGGTGGACTCGCCGGTCACGACCGACCCATCGGCCGAAATCGCCATTGGGAATGTGGTCACGCCGTGCGACGGATCGCCGGCAATATATCCGAGCGACTGCATCCCGTCGGCCGGCGTCCAGACGAATCCAACCTGGGTGACCTGTTCGGTGCCGGGTGCACCCGGGTCCGGGTACTGGTAATCGCAAAAACCGAATGCCGTTCCGCCGTCAGCAGAGAGGCCGCTCGCCGTGCTGCCCAACACCTGATAGATGGATTCCGCTCCAGGCACCGGCACGCTGCCCAGGCCGATGGCGCCGGTTGCGCATGACCAGATGAAAGCCTGGTTGCCAGAAGGATTATTGTCGGCGTTCAGGTCGGTGGCGCTGCTCGTTCCGGCCAGAATCTCGCCGCCGTCCGAGAGGTTGGCCGGACTGAGGTAAGCGAGGTTTGAACTTTCACCGAATAACGGCAGGGCGGGCCCGAGGTCGTCGAATTGCTGGGCGGTCACCGCGCCAGCCGCAAAAAAAAGGACAAGAATTCCTGTCCCTGCGATACCTAAGGTACGTGGTGCATTCATGGTTGGCCCCCGGGAGGGCGGGATGGGCCTGGTTGGAACCAACGGCGAATCTTGCCGTGGCCCGGAATTCCGGTCCATGCCGCAGTGGGGTGGGGCACGGACCGGTCGCCCTGCTTGGGAGTTCCTCGGGAAAATCCCGGTGCGATTACCGGAGGTTTTTTGGAAGAATCTCTTTCGCAGCGGGCTTCTGGCCGTGCCGCGGCAGGTCAATCAATCCGCTTCCATACCTCGGCCAAAGGTTTTCCGTTGGAGAGCGTGCCGGTCTGGGTGAACGTGTCGCCGTCCATCTTGATAGTGAACGGCTGATCCTTGCCGATGAGAGCGGAGATTCGCTCGCTCGCGAAATCAAGGTGCTCGGTGTAGGAATTTTCTTTCAGCGTAAACGTTCCGCCGCCGGTATAAAGCGGCTTTCCCGTTGCCGAATCGTAGGCCACGAAAATGACATGTCCGCCGGCGATAATCTTGATGTCACGGGCTCCCTGGGGCAGCGGTTGTCCGGAAAGGAGTTCCCAGGTGCCGTCCAACGGGCTGTTCTTGGTCTGGCGGTCGGTGGTCTGCGACTGCGCCGGCAATGCTGCCGCAAGTGCGATGGCCGAAATGAGCAATGTTTCCTTCATGATATCCTCCTTGTTGGCGGATCGCTGGGCCTGCCCGAACCGC
>DASRHD010000058.1:0-4131 GCA_035650695.1 Opitutaceae bacterium | reverse complement strand
AGTTCGCGCCGCCGCAGGTGTCGATCAACACCGAGGCGCCGGGACTTTCGCCCGAGCAGGTGGAGCAGCTGGTCACTCAGCCGATTGAAAACGCCATCAATGGGGTGCCCGGCATTGAGTCGATGCGCTCCGAATCGACCCAGGGCATCTCCGTCATCACCGTCAACTTCGACCCCCGGGCCGACATTTATCTCGATCGGCAGCTGGTGGCCGGCCAGCTCGCCGGCATCGCCGGCGAACTGCCGCAGGGCGTCGGCGCGCCGACGCTCACCCCACTTCTCTCCTCCACCGGCGACCTCATGGTCATCGGCCTGACTTCGGACAAGAAATCCCTGATGGAGCTGCGTACCCTGGCGGACTGGACGGTGCGGCCTCACCTCCTCGCCGTGCCGGGCGTGGCCAACGTGGCCAATTACGGCGGCGAGCTCCGCCAGGTCCAGGTTCAGCTCGATCCGGAAAAATTGGTACGCTACGGGCTGGCGGTGGACGACGTCCTGGCCGCGGCGCGCAAAGCCACCGATATCGAGGGCGCGGGCTACATCGACACTGCCAACCAGCGCATTCTGCTCCAGACGCAGGGCCAGATGGCCGATCCGGCGCTGATCGCCCGCACTGTCATCCGGGCGGAAAACGGCCAGGCCGTCACGCTGGGGGACGTGGCGCGGGTCGTGACCGCACCGGCGCCACCGATCAGCGGCGCCACCGTGATGGGGCGGCCCGGCGTGCTGGTGAAGGTCAGCATTCAGTTCGGCGCGAACACCCTCGAAGTTTCACGCGCGGTCCTGAAGGCGTTGGGTGACCTGCAGGCGCCGCTCGCCGAACAAGGCGTCGCCATGCGCTCGGATCTGTTCCGCTCAGCCAATTTCATCGAGATGGCGACGCACAATATCCGGTTTTCGCTGCTGCTCGGCGCCGCGCTGGTCGTGATCGTGCTCTTTCTTTTCCTCGGCCATCTCCGCACCGCGGCCATCTCCTGCACCGCCATCCCGCTCTCGCTCCTCACCGCCGTGGTCGTGCTGGAAAAGCTCGGCTACAGCCTCAACACCATGACCATGGGCGGACTGGCCATCGCCATCGGCGAGGTGGTGGACGACGCCGTGATCGGCGTGGAAAACGTCCTGCGCCGGCTGCGCGAAAACGGGCGGCAGTCGCAGCCGCGCCCGGCTTTTCGCATCGTTCTCGAGGCCTCGATCGAAGTGCGCAGCGCGGTGATCTTCGCCACCCTGGCTGTGATCCTGGTTTTTCTGCCGATCATGAATCTGTCCGGTCTTTCCGGCAGGATGTTTGCGCCGCTCGGCGTGGCTTACATCGCCGCCATCCTCGCCTCGCTGGCGGTAGCGCTGACCCTCACGCCGGCGATGTGTCTGGCCCTGCTCCGGCCGGCGGACGTCGGCGCAGATTCACCGCTCGCGCGCTTCCTGCACCGGCATTACGAACGACTGTTGCGGCAGGTGGAAACTCACTGGCGGCCGGTGCTCGGCGTCGTGGTCGTGCTCACGCTCGCCGGCCTGGGCGTCTTTCCCTTCCTCCGCAGCAGTTTTCTGCCCGCCTTGCGGGAAAATCATTTTCTCATGCATATGCTGATGGCGCCCGGCACCTCGGTCGACGCTTCGATGCAGCTCGGTGAGAAGGTCAGCGCGGCCCTGCTTCAGGTGCCGGAGGTGCGGACAGTGTCGGCGCAGGTCGGCCGGGCGGCGCTCGACGACGTGCGCGGCACGGAGGCGAGCGAGTTCGACATCGACCTGAAGGCCGGCGCGGATACGGACGTCGCCGAAGCGCACATCAACGACGTGCTGGCGGGCTTTCCCGGCGCGAGTTATGAGCTGAACAGCTTCCTGGTCGAACGGGTCAATGAGACGCTTTCCGGCTACACTGCGCAGGTGGCGGTGAACATTTTCGGCAACGATCTGGACCAGCTCGATGCGGCTTCGCAACAGGTGAGCAAGGTGCTGGCGGCCGTGCCCGGCGCGACCAATTTGGAATTCCAGTCGCCGCCCGGAGCTCCGCAGATCGTCGTCCACCTGCGGCCGCGGGACCTGCTGCGCTGGGGCGTGACGGCGGTCGACGTGATGGAGGCGGTGCGCACGGCCTACGAGGGAGAGACCGCCGGACAGATCCACGAGGGCAATGAGAGCCATGACCTGGTCGTCATCCTCGATCCGGCTGTGCGCAGCCAGACCGCATCCGTCGGACAGCTGCTCGTCCGCAGCGGCGTCGGCGCCTATGTGCCGTTGGCGCGGCTGGCTGATATTTATCCCGGCACCGCCCGTTCCGTCGTGCAGCACGAGGCCGCCCGTCGCGTGCAGACCGTCACCTGCAATGTCCAGGGCCGGACGGTGGACAGTTTCGTCACGCAGGCCCGGCGCGACATCGCGCAAAAGATGAAGCTCCCGCCCGGGATGGTGGTTGAGTTTTCCGGGGCGGCCGCGGCCCAGGCGCAGGCCCACCGTGATCTTTTGCTGCATGGCGCGCTCGCCGGTGTCGGCATCGTGCTGTTGCTCTTCATCGGGCTTTCCCACCGCAACAATCTCCTCCTCGTCCTGCTCAATCTTCCCTTTGCCATCGTCGGCGGCGTGCTCGTCTCCCTGATTTTCGGCGGCGAGGTCTCGCTCGGCTCGCTCGTCGGCTTTGTCACCGTCTTTGGCATCACCCTGCGCAACTCGATCATGCTCGTCTCGCACTATGAGCACCTGGTTTCGGTCGAAGGCGAGACCTGGGGGCTGAACGCGGCGCTGCGCGGCGCGCGCGAGCGGCTGGTGCCGATCCTGATGACCGCGCTCGTGACCGGGCTCGGCCTGCTTCCGCTTGCCCTTGGCCGCAACGCGCCCGGTCGCGAAATTGAGGGGCCGATGGCGCTGGTCATCCTCGGCGGCCTGGCCACCTCCACCGCGCTCAACCTGCTGGTTCTGCCCACCCTGGCTCTCCGCTTCGGCCGTTTCGGCCGGAATCGCTCGGAAAATCAAGATCCGGCGGGCTGAACCGATGCGCCATCCGGAGTTTGTAATATAATACGTTACAAAATTGTCAGAGCGGCCTGCGCTTTCAGTTCAGCGTCCGCACATAGGCGATGAGCGCGGCGACATCGGCGTCGTTGAGTTTTTTCGCAAAGGTCGGCATCTCGCCCTTGCGGCCTCGCTTGACCATGGTCGCAATGTAGCGGTCGCTCACCCACAGGTCATGCAGATCCGGCCCCTCGTCGCCATGGGCATCGACGCCATGGCAGTGTGCGCAATTGTTGAAATAAAGTTTTTTGCCGCGCGCCTGCAGCTCGCCGGGCGCGAGCTGGACGACGACGGCGGGCGGAACGTAAGGCGGCAGTTCGTGGGAATGCGCGGCCGCCTGGCGCCGAAGCCCAGCCGCCAGTGCCCCGGCAGCGAGCAAGGCGACGGCACCGGCGGCCGCGCTGATCCCCAAAGCATGGAGTGGTTTCACGGAAAGGTTTGCAGCAGTTCGCCGCCCCAGTAACCGGTGGCGGCGATCAAGGCCGTGAGCAGACAGATCGCGCCGACATAGCCGACGTAGCCGCGGCGGGAAATCTGGTCGCGCACCAAGCTGCGCCAGACCGCCGCCACCACCAGCAGGGCGAAAGCCGGCCAGACGAAGAGGTGATGCCAGCGCAGCTCGCCATGACCGAGCATGTCGCCCCGCGTCATGACCAGGCCGGAAATGACGGCCGGAATGCTGCCGAGCGCGGCGATGATCGCGGCGTAGCGTCCGGCGGCGCGCAGACCGCCGGCCGCCGGCTTTTGCCAGAAGCAGAGCGCGGCGGTGTCGCAGAGGCAGGCGACAAAAGTCATGGCGATGGGAAAGTGCGTGGTCGCGCCATGCACTTTCGCCCAGAAGGCGGGATCCATGGCGTCAGCCTTTGTCGGCGAGGGTCGAGTCGACGACCGCCAGCGGGCTGGTTTTTTCCACGTAGTTCACGCTCGTCAGGCCGAGGAACGAGCGCAGGCGCGAAGCCTCGACCGGCATCGGTCCCGGTTTCGGAGCTGCACCCGGAGCGGGCTGGGGAAACGCGGTCGAGCGGGCGGTATGGAAGGTGACGTTGCCCTCGACTTTTTGCAGCGCCTGGTGGATATGGCCATTGAGGACGGTGACGGAGCCGAAGCGCTTGAGCTGGCGCAGCGCCTT
>DASRHD010000057.1:0-3361 GCA_035650695.1 Opitutaceae bacterium | reverse complement strand
TCGGTGATCGCCCGCTCGATTTCCTGGCGTTCGCGATTGAAGGTGTCGAGCGCCCCGGCCGTCTCGGCGCAGAATTTTTCATCCTCGCTGAGCATGAGCTCGACCGCGAGGGCGGCGTCGGCCAGACGTCCGCTGGCGTTGATCCGCGGCCCGAGCCGGTAGGAAATATCCGCCGGCAGGATCCGTTGCGACGGCTTCACCCCGGCGATCTGCATGAGCGCGCGCAGGCCGGGCCGGGCGGTTTCCTGCAATATCCGCAATCCGTGATGCGCCAGGATGCGGTTCTCGCCCGTGAGGGGGACGAGGTCGGCCACGGTGCCCAGCGCCACCAGATCGAGATAATCGCTCAGCTTGACGCGGAGAGCCACGGGATGGTTCTCCGCCCGGAGCTGCTTGAGCAGACCGTGCATGAGCTTGAAAACCAGGCCGACCGTGCAGAGGTGATGCCAGGCGGTTTCCTCCGTTCCGTCGGCGGTATGGACGTGGGGATTGATCAGCAGGCCGTGCTCGAGCGGGCGCTCCTTCGAGCGATGATGGTCGATGACCATCACGTCGATCCCCTGCCCTTGCAGGTAGGCGACCTCCTCATGGGAGTTGGTCCCGCAGTCCAGGGCGACGAAGAGATGCGGCCGGCCCTGCTCCAGCGCCCGGTCGATCGCGCTGCGCGAAAGTCCGTAGCCGTCCTCCATCCGTCGCGGCACGACAAAGCGGAGATCCGCGCCGAAACGGCGGAGGACGCTGACCAGCAGGGCGGTGCTCGTCACGCCGTCGACGTCGTAATCGCCGAGCACGACGATGTGCTCGCGGCGGTCGATCGCGGCCCGCAGCCGGGCGGCGGCGGCCTCGAGATTTTTCAGCAAAAACGGATCGGCCAGTCCGGCCAGCGCCGGCCGGAGGAATTTTTCCGCCCGGGCGGCATCGCGCAGGCCGAGGCGGAGCAGCAGCTCGGCCAGCACGGGGCTGATCCCGGCGGCGCGGCTGAGCGCCCCGACCTCGTCAGCCGGCGGCGGCGTGTAGGTCCAGCGCATGGCAGGAGCTCGCGGACAGGGTTATTGCGAGGCGCGGCTGGCTCCCTGCCATTCGTATTTCGGCGCCACGTCGGCATGCGCCTCGACGTGCTTGCGGTCGCCCTTGTGCCACCAGTAGAAGACCGGCGAGGCGATGAAGACGGAGGAGAAGGTGCCGGTGATGATGCCGACGAGGAAGGTGAAGGAGAGGTCGCGCAGGACGCCGCCGCCAAAAAGGAAGAGGGCGAACGCGGCGAGGAAGGCGGTCAAGCTGGTCATCAAGGAGCGCGAGAGAACGCGGTTGATGGCGAGGTTGATCAGCTCGCGCAGCCTCATGTTCGGATTGAGCTTCAGTTCCTCGCGGATGCGGTCGAAGACCACGATGGTGTCGTTGATCGAATAGCCGGCAATGGCGAGGATGGCCGCGACCATGGGCGCGGAGAACTGATGGCCGAACAGCACGAAAACGCCGATGGTCATGAGAATGTCGTGAATCGAGGCGACGACGGCGCCGACGCCGAACCCGAACTCAAACCGGAAGGCGACGTAGATCAGGATCACGACCATGGAGAGGCCGAGGGCGACGAAGGCGTTCCATTCGACTTCCTTGCCGATGGTCGGGCCGATCTCGCTTTTGCCGAGACTTTCCAAGCCCGCCTGCGGGTATTTTTTTTGCAGCGCATCCAGCAGCACATCGGCTTTGCCGTAGGTGGTCTCGATCTGGAGCATCTCATTGCCGCTGCCCAGCTCGCTCACGTAAACCGGATCAATGTCGGTGATGCCGATCTCCTTGGCCGTGGCGCGAATGCTGCCGGGGTCGAGCCGTTCGTGGAAGGAAATGTTGATGATGTCGCCGCCTGCAAAATCGATGCCGTAGATTTTGTTGCCCTTCATGAAGACCACGCTCACGCCGATCAAGACGATGGTCCAAGAAGCAATGAAGGCGGGCCGGGCCCACTTCACGAAGTCCATATTAGGCTTCGAGAGGATGTGCAGCATGGGGAACTTCTTGAGCATCTCGGTCTCGATCAGCCACTCCATGATGAGATGACCGGTGATGAGGACGGAGAACATCGTGGAGAACACACCGATGGCGAGGGTGATGCCGAAGCCCTTGATCGGCCCAGTGCCAAATGCGATCATCACCGCGCAGATGGCGAGCTGCGTGAGGTGGGCGTCGATGATGGTGATGAAGGCCTTGTTGTAACCGGCCTGGAGCGCCGCCTTGAGCGATTTACCCAGGGCCAGCTCCTCGCGCATGCGCTCGAGGATGAGGATGTTCGCGTCCACCGCCATGCCGATGGTGAGCACGACGCCGGCGAGGCCGGGCAGCGTCATGGTCGCGCCGAGGCTGGCCATGACGGCGAGGATGGAAAGGACGTTGATCGCCAGCGTCACCACGGCGATCAGGCCGCCGAAGAGGTAATAAATGACCATGAAGCCGACGACGAGCGCGGCGCCGATGACCGAGGCCCGCAATCCGCTGGAGATGGCATCCTCGGCGAGCGAGGGGCCAACCTCGTATTGCGACTGCACGATGAGCGGCAGATCGAGCGGGTTGTTGAGGACGTTGGCCAGGTTGAGGGCTTCACGATCGGTGAAACTGCCGGTGATTTGGGCCCGTCCGTCCATGATCGCGGTCTGAATCACCGGCGCCTCCTGCAATTCTCCGTCGAGGACGATGGCGAGGCGCTTGCCCACCATCTGGCTGGTCAGCTCGCCGAATTGCTTCGCCCCATCCTTGGTCAAAACCAGCGTGACTTCCGGTTGGCCATAGGTGTTCTGCACCACGTAGGCGTTTTCCACCGCGGTGCCGGTCATTTCCGGGATGCGTTTGATGAAGAGTGTTTCCTCGCGCTCGGTGCCGTCACGCAGCGTCTGGGTGTCGCTCATCTCCTGGTAGCCCGGCGGGGTCTCGACGCCGGGGCCGGGCATGAGCGTGGGATGAACCAGGCAGAAGCTGAGCTGGGCCGGCTTCTTGATGTTTTCGAGGATCTCCGGATTGTCCTTGGTGTTGACGCCGGGAAGCTCGATTTCGATGCGGTTGCTGCCGACCGGACGGATGATCGGTTCGGCCACGCCAAAGGCGTTGATGCGGTTGCTGATGATCTCGATCGCCTTGGCCAGCTTCTCCTGACGGATATTGTCCGGGTCGTTGCTCGCGGCCTTGGGGTCGACTTCGAGCGTGACGGCGATGCCGCCCTTGAGGTCGAGACCGAGCTGGAGCTTGGCCTTGGAACGGCGAAGAAGCTCGTTCAGGAGGATGTCGTTGCGCTTTTCGGTATTCTTCAGCGAGCTCTCGATGTTGATGTTCGGAAAATACTCCGAGAGGTCGATGTTCCGCTCCTTGCCGA
>DASRHD010000056.1:0-2376 GCA_035650695.1 Opitutaceae bacterium | reverse complement strand
TATGAACCTTCTGGTCACCGGCGGTTGCGGTTTCATCGGCAGCAACTTCGTCCGCCAGCGCCTTACGGAACCTAATTCACCCCTCGTTCGCCTGGTGAATCTCGACAAACTCACCTATGCGGGCAATCCCGCCAATCTCGCCGATCTGGCCGGCGACCCGCGCTACGTTTTTGCCCAAGGCGACATCGGGGATGAGGCGCTGGTAACGCGGCTTTTGACCACGCACGCGGTCGATGCGGTGATAAATTTCGCGGCCGAATCGCACGTCGACCGTTCGATCGATTCCCCCGAACCGTTCGTCCAGACCAATGTGGTCGGTACACTCCGCCTGCTCAATGCCGTCCGGCGGCACTGGGCCGCCTTGGCCGAGGCGAAGAAGAGTGCGTTCCGCTTCCTTCATGTTTCGACTGACGAGGTCTACGGCACCCTCGCGCCCGGGGCGTCCGCCTTCACCGAAGAAACCAATTTCGCACCCAACAGTCCCTACGCCGCTTCCAAGGCCGCCAGCGACCATCTGGTGCGCGCCTACCAGCATACCTACGGGCTGCCCACCCTTACCACCAATTGCTCAAACAACTACGGCCCGTACCACTTTCCGGAAAAGCTCATCCCCCTCATCATCCTCAATGCCCTCGACGGCAAGCCGCTCCCGGTTTACGGCGACGGCATGCAAATCCGCGACTGGCTCTACGTTGAAGATCATGCCGCCGCCATCTGGGTGGTGCTGCAACGTGGACAAGTCGGCCAGACCTATAACATCGGCGGACTCAACGAACAGCCCAACCTCGACGTGGTGAAGCGCATCTGCGCGCTCCTCGACAAAAGAGCACCCCGACCGGACGGAAAGCCTTACGCCGCCCAGATCACCCACGTCGCCGACCGCCCCGGCCACGACCGCCGCTACGCCATCGATTGCGCCAAAATCCAACGCGAGCTCGGCTGGCGCCCGCGCGAAAGTTTCGCCTCCGGGCTGGAAAAAACCGTCGACTGGTACCTTACCCACCGGGACTGGTGCAACGAAATCACCCAAAAACGCTACGCTCGCGAGCGCCTCGGCACCAAAATTTGATCCATGCAACGCAAGGGCATCATTCTCGCCGGGGGTTCCGGCACGCGCCTCTACCCCCTCACGCTCGCGGTGAGCAAACAGCTCATGCCGGTGTACGACAAGCCGATGATCTATTATCCGCTTTCCGTGCTCATGCTCGCCGGCATCCGCGAAATCCTGGTCATCTCCACCCCCCAGGACCTGCCGCTTTTTCGCCACCTGCTGGGCGATGGCTCGCAATTTGGCGTGTCCTTCGCCTACGCCGAACAGCCGCGGCCGGAAGGCCTCGCCCAAGCCTTTCTCATCGGTGCCGACTTCATCGGCCGCGCGCTCTCCGCCCTGGTCCTGGGTGACAATCTTTTTTACGGTCACGATTTCGCCCGCTCCCTTGCCGCCGCCAGCGGGCGGGCGGAAGGCGCGACCATCTTCGGCTATCACGTTGCCAGCCCGGAGGCCTATGGCGTAGTCGAATTTTCCCCCGATGGCCGCGTCCTGTCGCTCGAGGAAAAACCCCGGGCACCGAAATCAAACTACGCGGTGCCGGGCCTTTATTTTTATGACAGCGAGGTTGTCGCCCTTGCCCGCAGTCTCAAGCCGTCCGCCCGGGGCGAGCTTGAGATCACCGATCTCAACCGGCTGTACCTCGAGCGCGGTCGTCTGCGGGTGGAACTGCTCGGACGCGGCACGGCCTGGCTCGACACCGGAACGCACGATTCCCTGCTCGACGCGGCGGAATTTGTCCACGTGATTGAGAATCGTCAGGGACTGAAAATCGCCTGTCCGGAGGAGATCGCCTGGCGCAACGGCTGGATTGACCGGGCCCGGCTGGAGACCAACATCCAAAAGCTCGGCAAGTCGGCTTACGGCCGCTATCTTGTCCGTCTGCTCGCCGAATCGCCCTAAAAAGCGGCCCCGTCCGACCCGGATTCCCAGGCTCTTGCAGGTCTCCTTTATCATTCCGCTTTATAATTGCCTGCCGCTCACCCAGGCGATGCTGGCCAGCCTGCGCGCGACACTCCCGGCCGGTCTCGACCATGAGATCATTTTTATCGATGACGGCTCGACCGATGGAAGCCGGCAATGGCTGACCACACTGCCCGGCCCGGCCATCCAGGTGGTGCTCAATGAAAAAAACCTCGGCTACGCCGCGGCCAACAACCGGGGTGCGGCCCTCGCCCGCGGCGAATTCCTTGCCCTCCTCAACAACGACCTCGTGCTCACGCCTCGCTGGCTCGAATCCATGCTCGCCATTTTCCGCCAAGTTCCCGACGCCGGCCCGGTCGGGAACGTTCAGCGGGACATTCGCAGCGGGGCGGTCGAGCACAGCG
>DASRHD010000055.1:0-7042 GCA_035650695.1 Opitutaceae bacterium | reverse complement strand
ACCGGGGTCTCGCAATATTTCTTCAAGGCGTAGGCCGCACCGACCAAGACGACGAGAAGCACGGCGCCGCGCCAGCTGCCCAGAAAATGGCTGAGATCAATCAGCATCTGTGTCGGTGCTGGCAGCTGGGCTCCGAAATCTTTGAACATGTCGGCAAAGACCGGAATGACGAAAATCAAGAGCACGTTGACCAGCACGATGGCCAGACCAATGACCGCGATCGGGTAGGTCATGGCCGACTTCACTTTCTTGGTGAGCTTGACGCTCGCCTCAAAATATCCCGCCACCTTGTTCAAAATCTCTGCGAGCGCGCCGCTGGCCTCACCCGCCTCGACCATGGAAATGAAAAGAGAGGGAAAGCTTCGCGGAAATTTTTTCACCGAGGCGGAAAACGAATTGCCGGCGGAAATTTCCAGTTTCACATCGCGAATCACGATGCGGAAAACCTGGTCCTCGGTCTGATCCTGCAGCGCCTCGAGCGATTGCACCAGCGGCAAGCCGGCATTGAGCAGCGATGCGAGCTGCTGGGTAAAAATCGCCAGTTCTCCGAGGGGAAGTTTGTAATTCTTGGCTTTTTTCTCGAGACCTTTTTGCTTGGCGATGGTCTGGGTCGCCATTAAATTAAGACGCTTTTGCGGCTGGGCCTCGGTACGCAGCGCGCTCGTCTGTCCCGATGGAGCCGAAGAAAGGAAAGGCATGGTGCCGGATATGAAAACGTTCCAGAGATTGGGCCGCAACCCCTTTTACGATTAGCTCGGTAAAAAATCAGCAAGAATTTTTACGGTTCGGAAAAACTCTGAAGCAACGGGATCAAGCCGAAGCTTGACCGGACCGCTTCGGCGGCGAAGCTTGGCCGAGCCCGCGGCTGTAGTTTAGTGGTAAAACCTCTGCCTTCCAAGCAGGTGTCGTCGGTTCGATTCCGTCCAGCCGCACCAATCCGGCTCTCCGCGGAGTAGCGATCTTTTTCATTCCGCCAAAGGCGAAATAAGGGCCCGTCCATAAGACGGCAACCGACTGTTGATGTGAATCTTATACTTTTCGACCGGCAGGAACTTTCATCGCCGCTGAAACGTTCGGACCCGCGGGCGCGGCATGTTCTCGAGGTGTTGCGCCGGGACGAAGGTGACACGTTCGATGTCGGACTGATCGATGGTCCGCGCGGGCGGGGCCGGGTGGAAAAAATCACGCCGGAAACGATCTCTCTGTCGTTCGCCTGGGGTGAGGAGCCTCCGCCTCTTGATCCGATCCTCCTTCTCGTCGGCCTGCCCCGGCCGCAAACGGCTCGCAAATTACTGTCGGAAACCGCGGCGCTGGGCATCACCGCGCTGCATTTTTTTACAGCCGAAAAAGCCGAGTCTGGTTACGCGCGCAGCACACTTTGGTCGGGCGGTGAATGGCGTCGTCATCTCATCGCCGGCGCGGAGCAGGCCTTTGACACCCGCTTGCCGGCCGTCACGCACAGCAAATCACTGGCCGCCGCCATCGCCCAGATTCCATCCGGCGCCACCCGGCTGGCATTGGACAACTATGAGGCGACGCAACCGTTGAGCCGGTGCCGGCCGGCTGCGGGCGGTCCGGTGGCGCTGGCGTTCGGTCCGGAGCGCGGCTGGGCCGCGGCTGAGCGGAATTATTTGCGCACGCAGAATTTTTCGCTCGTGCATCTGGGACACCGCGTCTTGCGTCTGGAAACGGCGGCGGTCGCGGCGGTAACTCTGGTCAAGGCGCAGCTGGGACTTTTTTAAAAATTGAGACGCCGGGTTGGCGGGGGCCCTTGCCGCCAAGCTTCTTGAGACAGGTCCAGCCGGGCGGTGCGAGTTCCATTCCGCCGGGCATTTCGAAGATCACCAGGGCGTCGGATCGCGCCATTACTTTGCCCGCCAGACTGGCGAACAGGGCCGGAGCGATGTCCGGAATCTGCTCATAGGGAGGATCGATGAAAACCACATCCGCCGCCGGGGAGGAATTCGCCCGCGCCGTCCAGGCGAGCGCATCCGCCTGAACAATCTCGGCGCCAGGCAGTCGACCTCCGATACTTTTCCCCACCGCGGCGAGATTCGACTGGATGCAGGCGGCGGCGCGGGCGTTCTTTTCCACGAAAATGCCCGCGGTCGCGCCCCGGCTCAATGCCTCAAGTCCATATGCTCCGCTGCCGGCGAAAAGATCCCAAAAAAACGCGCCGGTGATCCGCTCGCCGAGGCTGGAGAAGACCGCCTGGCGTAATCCATCCGTGGCCGGTCGCACCATGTCGCCCGCCGGCACGCGCAAGGGAATTCCACGGGCCAAACCCCCGCTGATTCTCATCGCCGCTCCTTCGGAAGAAGCCTGTGCATCTCTTACGCTCCGCCGGTTCGCCGCACTATGTCAATGCCGCCATTTCTCCGCGCCCGAGCGGCGGTTTGCTTCAGCCGGCGTTTGCGCCGGGGCAGCGGGCCGACCGGAATCGAAAATAAGCGGGGCATCAATCTCTGCTGCCGGGCAGGGCCTGGTGATTCATCCGGCGCTGACCGGGCAGCGGCCATTTCCGGACCGGATTGGACAAAAATGGGAACTTGCGCTGAAATCTAGGGTAACACCTTCATTAACTTAGGAATTGCACCGGCCTTTCATTCCGTTAGGTGCCTAATCATCGCCACTCTCGGCGGTTTGACCGTCCCTGCCATGGACCCGGCGGTTCTCTCCATTAAAACCACATGCGCCTGACTTATGCCCTCGCTGCCGCCGGCCTCGTGCTCGGCGGACCAAGGCTGTGTGTGGGCGCTGCCGAACGAAACCTTTGGCCGTTCGTCGTTGAGGAAAAGAATCCGGCCGGCGCGGTGACCGAGTGGCAGGCGGCCGGACCGCTCGGCTTTGAAAAAACGCTCGATGACGGCCGCGAGGGTGGAATCCGGCCGGTGTATGTCTGGAAAAAAGATCAGTCCGGCGAGACCACACAAGCGGCCGTGCTTTACCCGCTATTCATGTACCGGGCCGGCCCGGCCGGCTCGTCCTGGAGCGTATTTTCCATGATCAACCGCGCCAGCCCGCGGGCCGGCACAGGCGATCAATTCCATGCCTTCGATCTCTGGCCGTTTTATTTTTCGCGCCAGACCGGCGCCCCGGGCAGCTCTTATCGCGCGCTTTTTCCCCTCGCCGGAACGATGAAAAATCGCTTCGGCCAGGACGAATGGAAATTTTGTCTGTTCCCGCTTTACGGCCGGTTCGAAAAAAACGGCGTGGTCACGACCACCACGCCGTGGCCGTTCATCAAGGTCCTGCACGGTGACGGCAACGAAGGTTTTGAACTCTGGCCCCTTTTCGGCCGGCGGGCGAAACCCGGCGCCTACCGCGAGCAATATTACCTCTGGCCCTTCATCTACAAAAACGAACACGCCCTCTGGAAACCGCAACCGGAGGTGAAATTCGGCGTGCTGCCGTTCTACACCCGCGAGCAGGATGCAAATTTCATCAGCGAAGATTACCTCTGGCCGTTTTTCGGCTACACCGACCGGACCGCGCCGTACCATTACCATGAGACGCGGTATTTCTGGCCGCTGCTGGTGCAGGGCCGAGGCGACGATCGTTACGTCAACCGTTGGGGGCCGTTTTACACCCATTCCATCGTCGAAGGCCGCGACAAGACCTGGCTGCTCTGGCCTTTTTGGCGGCAGATCCGCTGGAACGGCGCCGGCCTTGTCCAGACCAAGACCACGGTGCTCTACTTTCTTTACTGGTCGGTCGAGCAGCGTCGCCCCGACCGTCCCGACCTCGCCCCCGCCCGCCGCACCAGCCTGTGGCCGCTTTTCACCGTCTGGGCCAGCGCCGGCCGTCGCCAGGTGGAAGTGTTCAGCCCCTTCGAATCGTTTTTTTCCAGCAACGAGACCGTCCGCCTCGCCTACAGTCCGCTTTTCGCCGTTTATCGCTACGACCGGCGCGGACCGGACACGGTGCGCCAGGATCTTCTTTTCAATTTCATCACCTGGCAGCGTTCGCCCGGGCACACCGAATTTCATTTCGGACCGCTGTTCAAAATCGAGCGGACCGCGGGCGCCTCGCGCACCGCCCTGCTCGGCGGCCTGCTCGGCTGGCGCCGCAGTCCTACTGGCCGCTGGCGACCGTTCGCATTCGATTTTTCCCGGAAAACCGCTAACCCTTCTCTGACCTCGCGCTGACATGAAACAACTGACCGCCTTTTTCGAAGGTCTCGGCAATGCCGTCACGCTGGCGGTGCGGGCCTTTGTCACGCTGCCGGCCGCCCCGCGGATCATCCGACGGGTGGTTGAGCACGCCTTCATCGGCGGCTATGCCTCGCTGCCCATTGTCTCCATTCTCAGCTTTTTCATCGGCAGCGTCCTCGCCCTCCAGGCCGGGATCAGCATGGAGGACTTCGGCACGAAGCAGCTCATCGGCACGCTCGTCGGCGAATCCCTCGTGCGCGAACTTGGTCCGGTGATGATCGCCATCATCGTCGCCGGCCGGGTCGGCTCCGCCATCACCGCCGAGCTCGCTTCGATGAAGGTTTACAACGAGGTCGACGCCCTCGTGACCATGAACATTCCGCCGGAGCGCTTCCTCGTTCTGCCGCGGCTGCTCGCCGTGCTCCTCTTCATGCCGGTGCTGACGATGATCGGCATCGTCATCGGTTGGATGGGCGGCGCGGTCGTCTGCAAGTACGTCAACTTCATCGGCATCGAGCCGGAACAGTATTTCCAGAGTGTGCGCCAGTATCTTACCACCACCAAGATGTTCGATGGACTGCTCAAGGCAGAAATCTTCGGCTTTTGCGTCGTCCTCATCGCCTGCACGACCGGCCTGCGCACCCGGGGCGGCCCGCGCGAGATCGGTTATTCCGTCACCCGCTCGGTCGTGACCTCGCTCATCACCATTCTCGTGCTCGATTACTTCATCACCAAAGCCCTCGCCTGATGAAAAATCCCCGACCGGCCGCCAACGGCCAAAATCGCAGTCCGGTGGGCGTCGACGTCGCCGCTCTCGGCAAATCCTACGGCAATCAGGCTGTTCTCACTGACATTTCATTTTCCGTCAAACCCGGGGAGATTTTCATCATCATGGGCCCGAGCGGCTCGGGCAAGAGCGTGCTCCTGCGCCAGATCGCCGGCCTGGAAGAGCCCACCGCCGGCACGGTGCGCATCAATGGTCTTGATCCCGTGGAACCGGAGACCCGCGACCGCTTCGCCCTCGCCCTCGTTTTTCAATCCGGCGCACTGTTCAATTCCCTCAACGTCTACGAAAACCTCGCCCTCTATCCGCTCGAGCATCGCCTTTGCTCCAAAGGCGAAATCCGCGACCGGGTCATGCGTGCCCTGCAGATCCTCTCCCTGGAAGGCTCGGCCCAGAAATATCCCTCCGAACTTTCCGGTGGCATGAAAAAGCGCGTCGCCATCGCCCGCGCGCTCGTCATGGAGCCGCAGCTCCTGCTCTACGACGAGCCTACCAGCGAACTCGACCCGGTGATGTCCGCCACCATCGGTGAAATCATCGCCACGCTGAAGCAGGAATTCCAGGTCACGAGCATCGTTGTCACCCATGATCGCGATCTTGCCCTGACCATCTCCGATCGCGTGGCCATTCTCATGCAGGGCCGGCTTCGCACCGTCGATGCCCCCGCTGCGCTGCGCGACAGCAAGGATCCGCTCATCACCGACTTTCTCAATCCGCAGATCGATTTGAAAAATCCCCGTTATAAGCAACTGGAGGTCTCATCATGAACAACGCACAAATGATGGCCCGCGTGGGCCTCTTCTTCCTCGTGGGTCTCGCCCTCATCTGGATCACCTTCGAGGCGCTGCACGCCGGCGGCTTCCACCGCCACACCGGCTACACCCTCACCGCCGGCTTCGCAGACCTCAAACAGCTCAAGGTCGGCGACGAGGTGCGCATGGCCGGCGTGCGGATCGGCGCCGTCGAGCAGACCCGGCTGGGCGATCGCCGCGCCGAGGTGGTGATGCGCATCCTCCCGAACGTCAATGTCGCCCGCGATTCCGTCGCCAGCGTGGCCAGCGCCGGCCTCCTCGGCACCAACTACATTGCCTTCAACCTTGGCACCGCACCTGAAGCCTACCCGCACGAAGCCGAGGTCCAGACCAAGGAAACCGCCGACCTCAACAGTGTCATGGCCGAGATCGGCGACCTCGGCCACAAGCTCGAAGGCACCTTCAATTCCATCAGCAGCATCACCCAAGGCGAGAACGGCCAGCCCGGGCTCTTCCAGCGCCTCGACAAGCTCGTCGCGGACAACGGCGACAAGATCACCACGACGATGACCAACCTCCAGGACATCACGACGAAGATCAACCAGGGCCAGGGCACCATCGGCCGCCTGGTCAACGATCCCAAACTGCACGACGATCTTCTCTCCGCGGTGGATGAGTTCAAGGCCGCCGCCGCGCAGGCCAAGGACTTCGTCGGCGACGCCCAAAGCGTCATCGGCCAGGTGAAATCCGGCAAGGGCGCGCTCGGCACGCTCATTTACGACGAGCAGGCCGGCGAGAATCTCAAGCATGTCGCCCAAAACCTTCGCGAGCTCTCCGACAAGCTCAACAGCGGCCAGGGCACGCTCGGCAAGCTGATCAACGACGACGGCCTCTACCTCCAGGCCCAGGGCGTGATCAAGAAGGCGGACCAGGCGATGGACAGCCTGGGCGACTCCAGCGCGATCAGCGCCGTGGGCGTCGCGGCCAACGCATTGTTCTAAAAACAAAAGGCGCGCGGCCGGCCGCGCGCCTCATCCTCGCGTCGCCGCTTTTTTCAGACTTTTCCCGGCTCCATGCCGAAGAAGTTTGCGGCGTTGTTATAGCAGATGTTCTCCACCATGCCGCCGATGAGCTTGCGGTCGGCCGGGATCAAGCCGGCCTCGACGTCGGCGCCGATCATGGAGCAGAGCGTGCGGCGGAAATATTCATGGCGGACGTAGCTGAGGAAGCTGCGCGAGTCCGTGATCATGCCGAGGAAGCGGCTGAGCAGGCCAAGGTTGGAAAGGGCGTTGATCTGCCACTCCATGCCCTCCTTTTGATCGAGAAACCACCAGGCGGTGCCGAATTGGATT
>DASRHD010000054.1:0-11858 GCA_035650695.1 Opitutaceae bacterium | reverse complement strand
CTTTCCGTCCGGGAGTTGAAAACGCTGGAAAACGCCTCCGGTCGCGCCTTCACCGCCGTATTGGTGGTGAAAAAGCTCGTGGCCAAAACGGCGGCCAACGGCAATCCCTTCCTCAGCGCGGAGCTGGGCGACCGCACCGGCTCGTTCGGCTGCACCATTTTTAGCGACAATCCCCTTTTTGAACTGCTCAAGAATGCCGGCGAGGGCGCGGTCGTCAGGCTCGAGGGAAAAATCGATTATTTCCAGGACCGGCTCTCGCCGCGTCTTTCCCGCGGGCGCGTGCTTGACGAGACGGAGCTGAGCGCGCCGGGTTTATTGGAAAACCTGGTCGAAACCGCGCCGGAAAATCCGGAAGTGCTCTGGACCGAGCTGAACGGATTCATCGCTGCCATCGGCCATGCCGAGCTCCGGGCCACGGTGCAGGCGGTGTTCGACGAGGTGGGGAACGATTTTCGCTGGTCGCCGGCCGCGGTGGTAATGCATCACGCCTACCGGCACGGCCTGCTCGAGCACACCGTGCACATGGCGCGGGCGGCCAGGGCCCTGCTGCCGCTTTATCCCGAGATCGACGCCGATCTCGCCCTCGCCGGAATCCTCCTCCATGACACCGGCAAGACCATCGAGTATGAGGGAACCCTGGCCACCAAGCGCAGCCAGCGCGGCATTCTCCACGGCCACGTCGTCCTCGGCTACCAGCTTGTGCGCAAGGCCGGATTGAAGGCAAAACTCGATGCCGACCGGCTGGGCCGCCTCGAGCACATCATCCTCAGCCACCAGGGTGAACTGGAATGGGGTGCCGCCGCGCTTGCCGCCACACCGGAGGCGGTGTTCGTCTCGCTGGTGGACAACCTCGACGCCAAGATGGGCATGGTCCAGCGGGCGCTGCGGCAGATCGCAGGCAACGAGGAATTCTCCGAACGGCTGCCCGGTTTGAACGCGCCGCTTCTCCTGCGCAAACTTTGATGCGCTTTGACCGGGCCGTTGCCCGCCGAAACCCCCGGCCCAGCCCGACCGGGTTCCCCTGGGGTGCAGATTTGCGGAGCCGGATGCCTCGGATTACGACCGGTCAGATCGCCTTCAGCTGTATGCCCATGTCAATCAGCTTTTGGCGCATCGCCACCGGATCCTGCGCCTTTTCCACCGCTTCATCGGGCGAAACCAGCTCGCGGTTGACCAGACTCATCAGATGCGTGTCCATCGTGATCATGCCCAGCTGGGCGCCGGTCTGGATGTCGGAATTGATGCGGAAGGTCTTGTTCTCGCGGATGAGCGAGGCGATCGAGGTCGTGGTGATCATGATCTCGTAACCGGCGATGCGGCCGCCGCCGATCTTTTTGCACAGCACCTGGGAAATGACCGCCTGCAAGGAGGAGGCGAGCTGGGTGCGGATCATTTCCTTCATATTCGAAGGGAAAGCGTCAACCATGCGGTCGACGGTCTTGGCCGCGCCGTTGGTGTGCAAGGTGGCGAAGACGAGGTGGCCGGTCTCGGCCGCGCTGATCGCCGCCTCGATCGTCTCAAGGTCGCGCATTTCACCGACCAGGATGATGTCGGGATCCTGGCGGAGGGCGCGCCGGATGGCCTCGGCAAAGCTCGGCACGTCCACGCCGATTTCGCGCTGCGTGACGATACAATGCTTGTGCGGATGATAGTACTCGATCGGATCCTCGATCGTGATGATGTGGCCGTCGCGGTTTTCGTTGATGTAATTGATCATCGACGCGAGGGTGGTCGACTTGCCCGAGCCGGTCGGGCCGGTGACGAGGATGAGGCCGCGCGGCCGGAAGAGCAGCTCCTTGACCTTGTCCGGCAGGCCGATGTCACGCAGGCCGAACATGCGGTTGGGAATTTGCCGCAGCACCAGGCCGTAATTGCCCTTGGCCTTGAGCACGCTGACGCGGAAGCGGGCCTTGTCCATGTAGGCAAAACCGAAGTCGGCGCCGCCGTTGAGCTTCACGGCCTGCTGGTGGTTGTCGGGCGTGATCGCGAGCATGAGCTTCTCCGTGTCGTCCGGCGTGAGCTGGGGGCCGTCAATCGGCGTCATGCTGCCGCTGATACGAAGCGTGGGCGGCTGGCCCACCTGGCAATGAAGATCGGAGGCGTTTTGCTCGACGACGAGTTCGAGCAGTTCATTCATTTCGTAAGACATGGTGCGAAATGGTCGGCGGGAAGGGATTAAGAAACGGAAGTAGTGAATCCGCCCGGCGCATACAGTCGAGCCGTAACGATGCATTCGGCGCATCCCCAGCCAGATAGCGGGGCGCTTTTCACGCGGTTTTGACGGCTGGCCTCCCGGCGCTAGCGGTTCACCGTCATGAGAAACTCGGCGTTCGTGCGGGTCTTCTTCAGGCGGGAGATGAGCATTTCCATCGCCTCGATCGGCGGAATGCCCTGCATGGCCCGGCGCAGGCTGTAGACCCGCTGCATCTCATCGGGATGGTAGATCAGCTCCTCCTTGCGCGTGCCGGAGCGGTCCATGTTGATGGCGGGGAAAATGCGCTTGTCGACCAGGCCGCGGTCGAGGTGCAGCTCCATGTTGCCGGTGCCCTTGAACTCCTCGAAGATCACCTCGTCCATCCGGCTGCCGGTGTCGATCAGGGCGGTGCCGATGATGGTGAGGCTGCCTCCGCCCTCGATGTTGCGGGCGGCGCCGAAGAAGCGCTTCGGTTTCTGCAGGGCGGTGGCCTCGATGCCGCCGGACATGATCTTGCCGGAATTGGCCGCAAGGGCGTTGTAGGCGCGGGCCAGGCGGGTGATGGAATCGAGCAGGATGACGACGTGCTCGCCGGCCTCGATGAGGCGGCGGGACTTTTCGCCGACCATTTCGGCCGCGTGCACGTGGTTTTCCGGCGGTTCATCGAAGGTGGAACTGACCACCTCGCCCTTGGTATGGCGGCGAAAGTCCGTGACCTCTTCCGGTCGCTCGTCGATGAGAAGGAGAATGAGCTTGGTCTTGGGGCTGTTGTGCGAAATCGAGTTGGCGATGTTCTGCAGCAGGACGGTCTTGCCCGTGCGCGGCGGGGCGACGATCAGGCCGCGCTGGCCGAAACCGATCGGCGTGAGCATGTCGACCACGCGCATGGAGACGTCCTTGTGCACCTCCGGAGCCTCGAGCAGGATGCGCTTGAGTGGATAATACGGCACGAGCTCCTCGAACGGCGTGACCTTGGAAATCTCCTCCGGGCTACCGCCCATCACTTTCTCGATGCGGAGCACGGCGGGGCAGCGCTCATTACCCTGCGGCGACTGCATGAGCACTTCGAGCTGGTGGCCCCGCTTCAGGCCGTAGCGGCGGATCAGGCTCTCCGGAACGTAGCTGTTCTCCGGATAAAGCCGATACTGCACCTGCTCATGCACGATAAAGCCGTGCCCGCGATCGGTCAGGTCGAGCCAGCCGCGGTCGCGGATTTCGCGCTTGGCTTCGGCGGCGTGCGAAAAAATCTGCGCCAGCAGCTGCTTGCGGTTGGGCGCGCCTTCCAGGGCGACGCCCTGATCGCGGGCGAAGGAGGTCAACTCGGCCAGCGGCAGGGCATAGAGCTCGTCGAGCCAGAGCGGCTTGCCTTTGCCGGACGAAATTTCATCGGCCAGCTTGTCGAGGGCGGCGATGTCGCCGAATCGCGCCGGGTCAGGCAGATCACCATAAACCGGGACGAAGTTGGGGGGCGGAGGCTGGGCGGGATGATGGTTGCCCGGCTTGCCGCCCCCTGGCTGCCAGCCGTGCTTGCCACGCTTGCGCTTATTCCGTTTCCAAAAGCCGCGTTCCTGAAACCCGCCCTGTTCTCCCCCGCGGCCGCCATCGTCGGTTTCCGCCGGGGCGCTTCCGCTGGGCGCGGACTCGGCCGGACCAGGAGCGGGAACTGCCGCTGCCGCTTTTTCCGTCGGTGCAGCCTCGGGCGGGGCCGGCGGCGCCGAGGGGGCGGGCGGCGGTTCCGCGACCGACGCGGCGGCGCTGGGCGGCGCGGCCTCCGCCGTCTTGGCTTTGTAATAACGCGTCCGGCGGCGCGGCGTTTTCTTTGTCTCGCCGCTTTCCGGCTCAGAGCCAGCCGCGGGCAACGCCTCGTCGGCGTCGTTTTTGGGAGGTGTTTCCATTTATCGGTAAAGAAACCCGGCAGGGCCGGGAGGGTCAGGCCGCGAGCGCGGAAAGGAGCCGGTCGATTTGCTGTTGGAGGAAGTCCGGCGTCCCGTTGTTCAGCAGGACAAAGTCTGCGAGCTCAATTTTTCGCGCCAAAGGCAGTTGCTTGGAAATTCGTTGCTCGGCGAGCGCGCGGGAGAGTCCGCGTTGCTCGAGCCGAAGGAGTTGAAGGGGAAAGTCTGAGGCCACACAGAGAATGAAATCAAACCAATTTTCCAGCTGCTTCTCAAAAAGTAGCGGGGCCTCGATTACCCAGTTGGCCGCGGGAGCGCCGGCCAGCAACGCCCGCCAGCGGGTAAAAAGCCGCGGATGGACCAAATCTTCCAGCCAGCGCCGGGCGCTGTCGTCGGCAAAAACAATTTCCGCCAGGCGGGAACGGATGACTTTCCCGTCCGCGGCGAGCACGTCGTCGCCGAAATGCGTGCCGATCGCCGCCGAGATGTCCGGGTCCGGCAGGATTTCACTGCGCACGAGTGCGTCGGCATCGGCCCGGCAAAAGCCGCGTCGCTCGAGCATCTGGGCGGCGGTGGTCTTGCCGCAGCCCATCCCTCCGGTAATTCCAAGAATCATGGCAGCAAACGCAAATAAGCTGCCCACAGGATTGAGCTTGCGCAAGTTTTGCGCAAATTAATAGTTATCATCTGCCAACGGAAAACCGGCGGCGCCGCGAGGGCATCTGACTCCTCCAGCTGTTTATGTTACCTGACATCGACACCAAAAGCGCTCCCGCCGTGGCCGCCGCCACCCAGGCGGTTTTTCGGAAGATGTTTCCCCGCGCCAGCATGGGCATCATCGACCGGCTGTTTTTCGACGTGCGCCGGATGTTCACCGGCCATTACCTCGACTACCAGCCGTCGGACCTGCGTTACCACGATTTCGAGCACACCCTGCAGGCCGCGCTCTGCTTCATCCGCCTGCTCGCCGGGCGCCATGCCGCCCGCGCCCGGCCGCGCCTCACCCCCCGCCAGTTTGAGCTCGGCCTCGCCGCCGTGCTCCTGCATGACACCGGCTATCTCAAATTCCGCAGCGATCGCGCCGGCACCGGAGCCAAGTTCACCCACGTGCACGTGCTGAAAAGCTGCGCCTTCGCCGCCGCCTACTTGCCCACCATCGGCGTGTCCCGCAAGGAACTCGACGGCGTGCTTGGCGCCATTCGTTGCACCGGGCCGAGCAGTGACATCGCCCAGCTCCGCTTCAACTCGCCGGCCGAGCGCCTCATCGGCTGCGCCCTCGCCACCGCCGACTACCTTGGGCAGATGGCCGCGCCGGACTATCCCGACGAGCTCGAATTGTTGTTCAACGAATTCCGCGAAGCCGACGAATTTGCCAACGTTCCCCGCCCGCAGCGCGAATTCAAGTCCGCCGCGGAGCTGATCGCGCGCACGCCCCTCTTCTGGCGCAATGTCGTCCTGCCCAAACTCGAGACCGACTATCGCAGCCTCTATCGCTTTCTTGCCCAACCCTACCCCGACGGCCCCAACCCATACCTCCTCGCCGCCCGGGCCAACATCGCCGTGATCAGCGCACGCCTCGCCAAAAAGAAGTACCATTCCTAGGCCGGATAGAAGTTGGGCGCGCCTTCCAGCATGCTCGCCACCATCTCTTCTGCTGCCCTGCAGGGCATCGACGCCGACCTCGTCCATGTTGAAGTCAACACCGGCGAGGCGGGCGAACCCCGGTTGATTCTCGTCGGCCTGCCCGACGCCGCGGTCAAGGAAAGCGATGATCGCGTCGCCTCGGCCCTGGCCAACTCCGGCTTCCGCCGCCCGCGCACCCGCACCACCGTCAACCTCGCGCCGGGACATTTGCGCAAAGAAGGTCCGCTTTACGATCTGCCCATCGCCCTTGGCATCCTTGTCGCCACCGGACAGCTGAAGACGGATTTGCTCGGCGATTTTCTCATCGCCGGCGAACTCAGCCTGTCAGGGGCGACCCGGCCGGTGCGCGGCGCCCTCGCCTTCGCCCGGCTGGCGCGCAAGCTCGGCAAGCGCGGCATCCTCCTTCCGCCCCATTCCGCCGCCGAGGCGGCCCTGGTCGAGGGCACCGAAGTGTACGCCGTCGATTCGCTCGACCGCGCCTTTCGTTTTCTCGCCGGAGAAATCCCCCTCACGCCGCTGCCGGCCGGCGCCGCCACGCTGCGCGCCGGCGCGCCGTCCGCCGACGGGCTGGATTTTTCGGAAATCAAAGGCCAGCAGGCGCTCCGCCGTGCCGTCGAAGTCGCGGTCGCCGGCGCGCATAATCTGCTCATGATCGGCCCGCCCGGGGCCGGCAAATCGATGGTCGCGAAACGCATCCCCACCATCCTGCCCGCGCCCGTGCTCGATGAGTTTCTTGAAGTCCTGAGCATCCACTCCGCCGCCGGCGCCACCCTCGGCGGCGCCCTGCCCTGGCTGACGCCGCCGTTCCGCGCCCCCCACCACACCATTTCCGACGTCGGCTTGCTCGGTGGCGGCGCCATTCCCGGGCCGGGCGAAATTTCCCTCGCCCACCACGGCGTGCTTTTTCTCGACGAATTGCCGGAATTCAAGCGCTCCGCCCTCGAGGTCCTGCGCCAGCCGCTGGAAGACGGACAGGTCACCATCTCGCGCAGCGCCGGAAAAATCACTCTGCCTTGCAGCTTCATGCTCGTGGCGGCGATGAATCCCTGTCCCTGCGGCTATCTGGGCGACCCGCGGCACTCCTGCCGCTGCACGCCCGTGCAGATCCAGCACTACCGCGCGCGCATCAGCGGCCCCCTGCTCGACCGCATCGACCTGCACATCGAGGCGCCCGCGCTTTCGCTCACCGAACTGCGCGATGAAAAACCCGGCGAGTCGTCCTCTGTAATTAAATTACGGATACAAAAAGCCCGCGACCGCCAGCAGGCGCGCTTCGCCGGAACCAAAATCTCCAGCAACGCGCGCATGACCCAGGCCCTCATCCGCAGGCACTGCGCGCTCGACTCCGCCCTGGGCGACCTGCTGCAGCAGGCGATGGAACAGCTTTCGCTCTCCGCCCGCGCCTATGACCGCATCCTCAAGGTCGCCCGCACGATCGCCGACCTGGCCGATGCGGAAAAGATCGAGTCACCCCACCTGCTCGAGGCCATCCAGTACCGCAGCCTCGACCGCATCGTGTTTTATTGAGCGATGGTCGCAGACACATCCCCCCGTCGCAGCCTGTCATCGGCGGATCGGCTGCCTTTGCCCGTCTTGAGCGTCGCGAGATCGGCCGACAGATCCAGCGCCCCTCTCCGCGTCCCAATTATGGGATGAGCGGGTTTCATTTCCGGACATTTTTAGGGAAATTGGAATCGCCGGATATATTTTAAGAGTTTATGCATTAATGAAATACATTACTCATGAAGGGATGGCACGTTGCCTGCGAAAGTTCTGGCATCATGATCCAGCTACGCAATGTCAGCCGCGTTTATCCGCTCAAAGGCGGCCCCTTCTATGCCTTGCGGGGAATTAACCTCGAAATCCAACCGGGAGACTTTCTCTCGATCATGGGGCCGTCGGGTTCCGGCAAGTCCACCCTGCTCCATATTCTCGGCCTGCACGATGCCGAATGGACGGGTGAATATTATTTTCGCGACGCCGCCGTCCATCAGCTTGACCGGAAGAAACGCTTCGCCCTGCAAAAGAAAAACATCGGCTTCATCTTCCAAAACTACCATCTGCTCGACGATCTCACGGTGTACGAGAATCTGGAGATTCCGCTTTCGTACCGCGATGTGCCGAAGAAAGACCGCGAAAGCACGGTTTGCGACGTGCTCGATCGCTTTCGCATCGTCGGAAAAAAGGACCTCTATCCTTCGCAGCTTTCCGGCGGCCAGCAGCAGCTCGTCGGCATAGCGCGCGCGCTCATCGCCAAACCGGAGCTCATTCTCGCGGACGAGCCGACCGGAAATCTGCATTCGGACCAGGGCCGCAAAATCATGCAGCTTTTCCAAAAGCTCAACCAGGATGAGGGAGTGACCATCGTGCAGGTCACGCACTCGACTGAAAATGCCGCCTACGGCGGCCGCGTCGTGCGGCTGGCCGACGGCCTGCTGGTTCCATGAACGTCACGCGCGTCTTCGCCGCCCTGACGCCGGTCATGCTGCTGTCTTCCGTGATTTTCGCCCAGGGATCCGGCCCGGCGCTCACGCTTGAGGAGGCCATCCGCACCGCATTCGAAAAGAATCCCGGTATCAAGGTTGAAGCCTATGCCCCCGGCATCGCCCGGGCCCGCTGGCTTGAGGCGATCGGTCAGTTCGATCCCGCCCTGACCTTCGGCCGCAGCTATGCCGAGGACGGGAAACCGGCCTCCGCCGACCCGTTGGTCCGGAGTCTGGACGAGACCGACAGCTACAGTCTTGCCATTCAGGGCATGGTGCCGTGGGGCCTGAGCTACAGTTTGAGCGGAAACGCCGACAACCATCGCGGCACGTCCAATCATTTCACGGACAGTTATTCGACGTTTGGCGGCATAACCGTCACCCAGCCGCTCCTCCGCGGCTTCGGTTTCGGCGCCAACCTGGCCGGCATCCGCATCGCGAAAGCCGATCGTTCCATTTCCGAATGGGACTATCGTCAGACCGTGATCGATACGATCACGAACGTCGTCACCGCCTACAGCAATCTTGTCCTGGCGCACGACCAACTCCGCATCGCGCGCAGTTCGCATGACCTGGCGGCGACCCTGCTCGGCGAAAATGAAAAACGGCTCAGGATCGGCAGCATGGCGCAGAGCGATGTCACTGCGGCCCGCACCCAGGCCGCGATGCGCGAAGAGCCGATTTTAATCGCCGAGCGCGCGGTGCGCAACGCCGAAAACGTCTTGCGCGAACTGATGGGCGAAACCTCATTTTCACCTAGCCAACCGCCGCTCGCCATCGAGACCCCCGTCCCGCCCGAGGTGACGGTCGACCCGGCGGCGGACCTGCAGAAGGCCTTCCTGAACCGGCCCGACTACCAGGCGGCGCGCCTTGGCATCGTCAAGAATCGCGCGAGCGACGCGGCGGCGCGCAACGGACTGCTGCCGCAGGTGGATTTTATCGGCGGCTACGGCTACAACGGACTCGACCGCCACTTCGCCGCGAGCCGGCACATGGTGGCCGAGGGCGAGAATCGTTCCTATTCGGCCGGCGTGGTGGTCACCATTCCCTTTACGTTTGCCCAGGAGCGCGGTCGCGCACGCGCGGCGCGTCTGCAATTGGAACAGGCCGAAGCCGATCTCAAAAGAATCGAGGCGGACATTGCCGTGAGCGTGGCCAACGCCGCCGGCCAGATTGAAACCGCGCGCCAGCGGATGTCCGCGGATCAAGCCGCCCTGGACCTCGCCCATCAGGCCCTCGAGGACGAAGTGAAAAAACTGCGCGCGGGCACGCCCGGCACCAGCACTCTTTCTGTGATTCAAGCGCAGCAAATCCTCATCAGCATCGAAAACAGCATGGCGGGCGCGCAAGCCGCTCAGCGCCTGGCCGTGGCGAACTACGATCATGAACTCGGCACCACCCTGCAGCGCTATCATGTCGTGCTGGACGGCCCGTGAGGCGCGCTCCGGCCGCCGGTGCGATTTTGGCGCTCGTCACCCCTCCCCCGCCGGTTAAACTCGATACATGTCCGCCCCGGTGCCCTGCCGAATCCTCGTCGCCGACGACCAGCCCGATATCATCGAGGCCCTGCGCCTTCTGCTGAAAAACGAAGGCTATGAGACCGACGCCGTGAAATCGCCCGCCGCGGCGGTAAAGGCGATGGAAGCGCGCGACTACGCGCTCGTATTGATGGATCTCAATTATGCGCGCGACACCACCAGCGGACAGGAGGGCCTCGATCTGCTCGACCGGCTGCAAACCCTCGATGGGACGCTGCCGGTGGTGGTGATGACGGCGTGGGGAAGCGTCGATCTTGCGGTCGAGGCCATGCGCCGCGGCGCGCGCGATTTCATTACCAAACCCTGGGATAATCCGCGCCTGCTCGCCATCGTGCGCAACCAGATCGAGCTCGGCGGCGCGGTGCGCGCCTACCGGCGTCTGGAGCAGGAAAATCAGCTGCTGCGCGGCAAGAACGGCCCCACACTCATCGCCGAGTCGGCGGTAATGCGTCCCGTGCTCGAGGTTATTGCGCGCGTGGGTCCTTCCGACGCCAACGTGCTCATCACCGGCGAAAACGGCACGGGCAAGGGGCTGGTCGCCCAGGCGCTGCACGCGGTGTCGGCCCGCGCCGGCAAGCCCTTTATTTCCGTCAACATGGGCGGTCTGCCCGAGGGCGTGTTCGAGAGCGAACTCTTCGGCCACGTGCGCGGCGCGTTCACCGACGCCAAGAGCGACCGGGCCGGCCGCTTCGAACTGGCCGACGGCGGCACCCTGTTTCTGGATGAAATCGGCAACATCCCGCCCAGTCAGCAGGCCAAGGTGCTGCGGACCGTCGAAACCGGAGAGTTTGAGCGCGTCGGCTCGTCGCGCACGTTCCGGGCGAACGTGCGGCTGATTTCCGCGACCAACGCCGACCTCGCCGCCGAGGTCGCGGCGGGAAAATTCCGCCAGGACCTCCTTTTCCGGCTTAATACCATCAACCTTCACCTGCCGGCCCTGCGCGAGCGGCGTGAGGACATCGAACTGCTCGCCCAGCGTTTTCTCAAGCAGCACGTCGAGCGTTACCGCAAGAACATCTCCGGCTTCGACGAGGCGGCGCTGCAGGCGATGCGCGCCCATCCGTGGCCCGGCAACGTCCGCGAGCTGGATCACGCCGTCGAACGGGCCGTGCTCATGACCCAGGGCAGGATCATCCGGCCGGGGGATCTCGGTCTCAACACCGGCCAGGCCGCGCCCCGCCTGGAAGACATGAGCCTCGAGGAAGTCGAGGCGTTCCTCATCAAAAAGACGCTGGCCCGCTGCGACGGCAACGCCCGGCGGGCGGCGGATGAACTCGGTCTGAGCCGCAGCGCATTTTACCGGCGGCTGGAGAAATACGGACTGTAGGCGGCCGGTGGCCGCGCGCCATGGCAAAAGCTCCTCGCAAACTTTCCCACGACAAGACGGTTTACGCCTGCGTTCTCCTTGCCGGCCTGCCCGCCGTCGCCGTCGCCCTGGGCCTGCTTTGGAGCGGAAACATCGAGCCGATCAAGCAATGGACCCTTTCGCTTTTCATCGTCGGTTGCTGGCTGACCTTTGCCGCCGTCGCCCGCCGGCGCGTCGTGCGGCCCTTGCAAACGATGGCCAATCTGCTCCTGGCTTTGCGCGAGGGGGATTATTCCTTTCGCGCCCGCGGCGCGCGCCACGATAATCCGCTGGGTGACGTCCTGGTTGAAATCAACACCCTCGGGTCTGTCCTGCAGACGCAGCGCCGCGAGGCCGTCGAAGCCACCGCCCTGCTGCGCACCGTCATGGAGGAGATCGACGTCGCGATTTTTGCCTTTGATCAAGACCGGACGCTGCGGCTCGTGAATCGAGCCGGCCAGAAACTGCTCGCCCGGCGGGCCGAAAACGTCCTGGGCCGCCCGGCCGGGGCCATCGGTCTCGCGGAATGCCTTGAAGGCGAGGCCGTGCGCATGCTCGGTCCGGCGATTTTTCCCGGCCTGCAGGGCCGGTGGGGCTTGCGACGTATATCCTTTCGCGAAGGCGGCCGACCGCATCAGCTCGTGGTCATCGCCGATCTGAGCCAGCCCTTGCGCGAGGAGGAACTCAAGGCCTGGCAGCGTCTCGTCCGCGTGCTCGGCCACGAGCTCAACAGTTCGCTCGCGCCCATCAAGTCGATCGCCG
>DASRHD010000053.1:0-8932 GCA_035650695.1 Opitutaceae bacterium | reverse complement strand
CGCAGCTTCTCGATCTCGCCCTGCAGCGCGCGGTCCAACTCCATCGCGCCCTGCTCGCCCTGCACAAGGTCCACCCCGGCTGATCCGCCGCTTTGCTTTTCCAGACCATCCGCATCCACTAGAAATGATGCCCGCCCCAGGTCACATCCTTGTCATTTGCACCGCCAACATCTGCCGCAGTCCGATGGCCGCCGGCCTCCTCCGCCATGCCCTGGCCGCCCAGCCCGAGCCGTTGCGATCCCTGCCCATCGTTTCCGCCGGCGTCGCCGCCCGGTCGGGCGAATGGGTCACGGAAAATTCGGTGCTCGCCCTGAAAAAGGCCGGCATCGACATCTCCGGACACCGCAGCCAGCCGCTGACCCAGGATCTTCTCGACGGCGCCCTCGCCGTCCTTTGCATGACGGAATCGCATCGCGCCATGATCCAGGTCATGTTCAATTCCTCGGCGAGAAACATCTTCCTTTTCCGCGAATTTCTTCCGCCCGACCAAGAGAAAGAAATTCCCGATCCTTATGGCGGCCCCCTTTCGCTCTATGAGGCGGCCCGCGACGAAATGGTCGAGGCCATCCCCTCGCTGGTCGAACAGCTGAAAAAGCTCGCCGGCCCCGCCGCCCGCTGAGGCCGCAAAAAATTCTTTGCCTTATCGCGGCTTTGCGCGAGCGTGGGGCTTTCTCCCATGCTTAACGCCGCGCCGCTCAAGTCCCTCGATCCCGAGCTCCATTCGGCCATCGCTGCCGAGCTGGCCCGCCAGCAGTGCCATATCGAGCTTATCGCCTCAGAAAACTTCACCTATCCCGCCGTCCTCGAGGCGCAGGGCAGCGTGCTGACCAACAAGTATGCCGAGGGCTACCCCGGCAAACGCTGGTACGGCGGCTGCGAGTTCGTCGACAAGGTCGAGCAGCTCGCCATCGATCGCGCCCGGCAGCTCTTCGGCGCCGAGCACGCCAACGTCCAGCCGCACTCCGGCTCCCAGGCCAATTTCGCCGTCTATACCGCCGTCCTCGCCCCCGGCGACAAGGTCCTGGGGATGAATCTCAGCCATGGCGGCCACCTCACCCACGGGAACCCCGCCAACTTCTCCGGTAAATTGTATCAATTTTCTCAATACGGAGTGCGCGAGTCGGACGGTTTGCTTGACTACGGCGAGCTCGCCGCCATCGCCGCGCGGGAGAAGCCGAAGATGATCACGGTCGGCGCCAGCGCCTATTCCCGCACGATCGACTTCGCCCGGATGGGCGAGATTGCCCGGGCCAACGGCGCCCTCCTTTTCGCCGATATCGCCCATATCGCCGGGCTGGTCGTCGCCGGCCTCCACCCCTCCCCGGTACCGCACGCCGATTTCGTCACCACCACCACGCATAAAACCCTGCGCGGCCCGCGCGGCGGCCTCGTCCTCTGCAAGGCCCAGCACGCCAAGGCGCTCGATTCCGCCCTCTTTCCCGGCGGACAGGGCGGCCCGCTCATGCACGTCATCGCCGCCAAGGCGGTGTGCTTCGCCGAGTGCCTCAAGCCCGAATTCAAGACCTATTCCGCCCAGGTCATCAAAAATGCGAAGGCGCTGGCCGCCGCCATGGCCGCGCGCGGCTACAAGATCGTTTCCGGGGGGACCGACAACCATCTTTTCCTCGTCGATCTTCGCGCCAACCTGCCC
The DNA here is from genome assembly GCA_035650695.1 of Opitutaceae bacterium. GTDB lineage: Bacteria > Verrucomicrobiota > Verrucomicrobiia > Opitutales > Opitutaceae > DASRHD01. The sequence continues at coordinate 7,281 of DASRHD010000053.1, read as the reverse complement.
GAGCTCACGGCCAAGAAGGCCCAGGAGACCCTCGATCTCGCCCACATCACCTGCAACAAAAACACCGTGCCGTTCGAGACCCGGTCGCCCTTCCAGGCCTCCGGCATCCGCCTCGGCACCCCCGCCGTCACCACCCGCGGCATGGGGGAGAAGGATATGGAGGAAATCGCCGCCTGCATCGATCTGGTGCTCAAGGCGATCGGCACGCCCGGCGAGGCCGCTGCCCTGACCGAGGCGAAGAAGCGGGTCGACGCCCTCACCAGCCGCTTCCCCCTGCCCTACAAAATTTAGGTTCTGCCCGCTTGGCGGGGCCCGGTGGGTCTGCCGGCCGGCAAACAATCATGGCCAACACTCCGCAAACCCCCGACGAGGCCGACGAGGCGGAAGTTTGCCATTCCTTGATCAAGTTCGAGCGCCGGTCCGCCCCGCTCCTCCCGCCGGCGCTATTCTTCCGCCGCGTGGCGCTGTCCGTCCTCATCGGCCTCAGCCTGCTCGCCCTGGCGCTTCTTGCCGGCATGCTCGGCTACCGTCTCACCGAGCATATGTCGTGGGTCGATGCCTTCGCCAATGCCGCGATGATCCTCTCCGGCATGGGCCCCCTCTCGCCGATCCAGACCGGCGCGGGCAAGTTTTTCGCAGGTTGCTATGCGCTCTTCAGCGGACTCGCCTTCATCACCATCGCCGGCGTCATCCTCGGACCGTTCGTTCACCGCCTGTTTCACCGCTTCCTTCTTCCCGACGATCCGCCGGACGAAAAGGACACCGACGCCTAGAGCGCCTCCCGGCCGGCCAATCACGCCGCGGATACCGGACCGGGGCGAAGCGCGCTGAGCGTCGGACGGAACCCGCCGCCGCCGCGCGCGTCCTATTTCGTTTGCGCCTTGGCTTCTAGCCGCCGTGCGCTATGCCTGCGTTTTTCCATGCCTGACGCCGCTGCCGCCAAACGACCCGCCTCCCTCGGGGTCATTTTCCTCACGATCTTCATCGATCTGCTGGGTTTCACCATCATCTTTCCGCTTTTTCCCGCGCTGCTGCAGCACTACCTCGCGGTGGATGGAAACAGCGGACTGCTCGGCTGGCTGGTGGCGCAGATCGACGCCGTCGCACGACTGGCCGGGTCGCACGGCAACTACCGCGAGGTGCTCTTCGGCGGCGTGCTCGGCTCGGTTTACTCGGTTTTGCAGTTTTTGTGCGCCCCGATGTGGGGCGCGCTGTCTGACCGCGTCGGCCGGCGGCACGTGCTGCTCATCACCGTGACCGGCACGGCGTTCAGCTACGTGCTGTGGTTTTTCAGCGGTTCGTTCGGGCTTTTCGTACTGGCGCGGCTCATCGGCGGCGGCTTCGCCGGCAACCTCTCGGTGGCGACCGCGGCCGTGGCTGACGTGACCACGCGTGAAAACCGCTCCAAGGGCATGGGCCTGATCGGTGTGGCTTTCGGGCTGGGATTTTTGGTCGGGCCGGGGCTGGGCAGTGTCGCGGCGATGTATGACCCCACCCTGCATCATCCGCGGCTGGCATCGTGGGGCGTGAATCCGTTCTCATTTGCGGCGCTGTTGTCGCTCGGCTTCAGCCTGATCAACCTCGTCTGGATTGGCGCGCGTTTCCGCGAGACGCTCGACCCGGCTCATCGCGACGCGGCCGACACCGTGCGCATCCGCCATCCACTGCACGAACTGCTCAATCTCGAGGCTGGCCCGGTGCGCCTTACCAACTGGCTTTATTTCATCTTCTCGCTCGCGTTCACCGGCATGGAATTCACCCTGCCGTTTCTCGCCGCCGAGCGTTTCCATTACACGGCCACATCGATGGCCTGGATTTTCGTTTTTCTGGGTTTTGTGCTTATCGCCACGCAGGGCGGGATCGTGCGACGCGCCGTGCCGCGCTTTGGGGAAAAAAAGGTCCTGCTCGCCGGCGTGGCTTGCGAGCTGGCGGGATTTTTGCTGACCGGTTTTTCGCCCACCAAGTTCTGGCTTTATCTCGGACTGACCTTCCTCGGCCTCGGTTCGGGCCTGGCCAATGCGACATTTTCGGGGTTGGTGTCGCTCTACAGCCGCGCCGATCAGCAGGGCCGCATGCTGGGCGTATTCCGCTCGCTCGGCTCGCTGGCACGCGCAATCGGTCCGTTCGCGGCCTGTCTCATCTACTGGTGGCTCGGCGCACGCACGCTTTATCTGTTCGGCGCGGTGGTCCTCGTCGCGCCGCTGGTTTTGGGGCCGGCCTTGCCGAAGCCTGAAAAATGAATCGAGTCGGCAGCGGCGCCGCCCGCGGCGCGGTCTTCCTTTTTACCGGCCTCACGGCCCTCCTGCTGCTGGCGGCCGGCTGCTCCACCCTGCGGCGTATTCCCATGCCGCCGCGCCGCACCACGCTCGAGGCGGAGCGAATCGAGCTGCCGGCCCAGGCCGTTTCCAACTTTCTCATCATCGAGGCCCACTGGGACAAATATGGCCCCTACCATTTCCTCATCGATACTGGCGCCTCCGTCACCCTCATCTCGCCCGAGCTGGCCCGGCGCTATTCTGACACTTCGGCGCCACCCATCCCCGAGCCCGAGGTGCGGGTCAAGTCCGCCACCGGCGACACCACGCTTCTTCCTGCCGTTACTCTGCGTCGCTTCTTTCTCGGCAGCGCCCGCTTCGAGCGGGTACCGGCGCTGGTTTATGACTGCAGCGCACTTTCCGCCCACCTCGGCGTGAAAATCGACGGCATCCTCGGTTTTCCCCTCTTCCGCGACACCCTCCTCACCCTCGATTATCCCCATGCTCGCGTACTGCTCATCCCCGGCAGCGCCGTTCCGCCGTCGCTCTCCGGCTCGACCATTCCGTTTAACAACGCCAGCCGCACGCCCCTCATCCCCGTCACGCTGGGGGGGGAGACCTTCATCGTTCTGATCGATTCGGGCAGCGACGGGCCGTTGAACCTCAATCCCCTCGGTCTGCACGTCTCTTTTGACAACGGGCCGCGCTGGGGCGGCGATGTCGCCACCCTCACCGGGAACGCGCCGCAGCAGGTCGGCCGCGTCGGCCAGACCCTGCAAATTGGCGACTACGGCCTGCTCCGGCCGGTGGTGGCCTTGACCGACGACCTCTCGTCGCTCGGCGGCGGTGTTTTGAAGAATTTCACCGTCACTTTCGACCAGCGGCATAACCAGGTCACCTTTTACCGGGAAAGTTCGGCCCCCATCCTGCTGCCCTCGCGGCGGAGCGCGGGCCTGAGCTTCGAAAAAAGCCCGGTTTATTGGCGCATCACCAGCGTCGTGCCCGGTTCGCCCGCCGCCGCCGCCGGCATCCAGCCCGGCGACCTCTGCACCCGCATCAACGGCGAGCCGGTCGCCCGTTGGAGCCTCCAACGCTATCAGGACCTTATGGCCAGCGCCGGCCAGGCCACCTTCACCTTTTTACGCGGCACCCAGGAGCAGAATACGCTTATTTCCATCTTCGACTTGGTGCCCTAGCGCGATTTAGGCGGCCGGGGCGGCCCGATACACGATTTGACAAGGTCGGTTTTTATGGGCCAACTCATCAGTTCCTTCATTTGCCGACGACCTTATGAATTCTGACGCCATCTCCGCGCTTATCGCCAAAACGCCTTCGCTCAAGTCCGCCAAAACCAAGCTGGAATCGATGGAGCCGGGCGCCTACGTCGTCCACCGGAGCTGGGGCTTTGGCAAAATCAAAAGTTATGACGAGGCGGCGCAAAAGCTTGTCATCGATTTTGAAGGGAAAAAGGCCCATCCCATGGATCCGGCCTTCTGCGTCACCACGCTCGACGTCCTTTCGCCCAAGAATCTGCTCGTCCGCAAGCAGACCGAGCCGGCCAAAATCAAGGAGTTGATCGATCATGAGCCGGCCGAGCTCATCATCCAGGCGCTCGCCGCCTACCCCAACAAGGCGACCACCGCCATCGACCTGGAAATCACCCTGTCCCAGGTGGTGGGAGAGGATAAATTCAAAAAATGGTGGGCCGCGGCGAAGAAGCACGCCGCCAAGGATCCGCGCATTTCCGTTCCGGCCAAGAAAACCGAGTGCTATGTCCTCCGCGACGTGCCGGTCTCGACCGAGGACGAGATTCTCGAGCAGTTCAACGCCACCCGCTCCGCCCGCCGCCGCATCCATCTCGCCGAGCAGCTGGTCAGCGCCGCCGGCAAGAACGAAGCCAAGACCGATCTTTCCTCCATTCTCACCGGCATCGCTGAGGCGGTGAAGGACAGCAACCAGCTCGATCCCGCCGAGCGGCTCTACGGCGCCGCCGTGCGCGATGATCTGGCCAAGAGCCTGGGCCGCAGCGACGCCTTCGAGCCCACTCAGCCTTCGCTCGTGGCCAACGCCCGTGCCCTCCCTGATATCGCCGAGAAAATTCCGGTCCATTTCCAGCGCCGCTTCCTCGAGCTGATCAAGGAAACTCATCCGGTCGAGGCCCGCGACATCCTCTTCACCCTGCTCAAGACCTCCTCCGGCAAGTTCACCACCGAGTGCATCAATTTCCTCGTCGAAAACGGCCACGCCGAGGAGCTCGCCGCCGCCCTCAAGCGCTGGCAGACCGAGCAGAACCTCCGCGCCCCCGTCCTCCTCTGGATCGTCAAGAACCGTCACTCGAAAAAATTCGCCAAGCTCCTCGCCGACCTCATCACCCCGCGGTTGCTCGGCGCCATTTTCTTCGCCATCGATTACGAGGCCCTCCAGGCCGCCGGCGCCCGGCGCATTCCCCTGGCGGAAATCCTCAGCGACGATCCGGATTTGATCAGCGACCTGCTCTCCACCGCCGATCCGGAAACGGCACGCGACTTGGCCAATACCCTGCTGTTAAACCAGGGATTTGAGGAACTCACCAAGAAGTCCCTCCTCGCCCGCTTCATCAAAATTTTCCCCAACATCCAGTCGCTCGTCGCCGCCGACGCCGAGGGCAAGGACGAACAGCTGCTCGTCTCCCGCGAAAGCTACGACCGCAAACGCGAAGAATACGAAGCCATTGTCTCGAAGCGGATTCCTGAGAACTCCAAGGCGATCGCCGCCGCCCGCGAGCACGGCGATCTCAAGGAGAATTCCGAATACAAGATGGCCAAGCAGGACCAACAGGTGCTCATGGCCCAGAAAACGCTGCTTGAGCGCGATCTTGCCCACGCCCGTGTCACCGATTTCAAGGATGCCACCATCGACCAGGTCAGCGTCGGCAGCGTCGTCGATCTGCGGGACGACGCCGGCAGCGCGGTCAGCTACACCCTGCTCGGCGCCTGGGACAGCAATCCCGAACAGCATGTCCTTTCCTATAAAACCCCGCTCGGCCAGGCGCTGCTGGCCAAAAAAACCGGTGACCGGGTCAAGGTGAAGACCGGCGGGGCCGAGCATGATTACGTCATCACCGGCATCCGCCGCTACATCGATGCCCGCAATTGAAGGGGCGCGGACGGCCTGATTCGCGCCACGCGTCGATGGAACACCTGGTCAAGGGCTTCGCCATTGGTTTCGCCGTCGCCGCGCCGGTGGGTCCGGTCGGCCTGCTCTGCATCCGCCGCTCCATTCTCGATGGCCGTCTCGCCGGCTTCATCACCGGTCTCGGCGCCGCCACCGCCGACGGGATTTTCGGCCTCATCGCCGCGGTCGGCCTCACCACCGTCACGACCTTCCTCAATCACCACGAAATCGCCTTCCAGCTCCTCGGCGGCCTCTGCCTGCTTCTTATCGGCATCGCCACCATGCGCAGCCGTCCGCCCACGCGCGAGAACGGCTCCGTGCACGCCCGCAATCTCCCCGCCGCCTTCCTCTCGACCGTCGCCATCACCCTGACCAATCCCATGACCATCGCCGGCTTCGTCGGCATTTTCAGCGGTTTTGGCGTCGGCCTCGACACCACCGGGGCGGTCGACGTTTTCTGGCTCGTGCTGGGTGTTTTTCTCGGCTCGACCGCCTGGTGGCTCCTGCTCAGCGGCTGCGCCGGCTGGTTCGGCAAAAAAATCCCGGGCGGCGGTCTGCACGCCATCAATGTCGGCGCCGGTCTGACCATCGCATTTTTCGGCGTCTGGCAACTCGCCGCTTTGGCGCTGAAAGCCTGATTTTCTCTGAAGTTGCCTTGGGGCGCGACTTGCCCAGCCTCGGTCCAGGTGACCGCCTCCTGGGACATTCTCAAGCTTCTCTCCGATTCCACCCGCCTGCGCCTGCTTGCGCTGTTGCTGCGCGAGGAACTTTCCGTGGCCGAACTCCAGGAAATCCTCGGCATGGCCCAGTCGCGCATCTCCTCCCAGCTCGCCCTGCTCCGCTCCGCCGGCCTTGTCGCCGACCGCCGCGACGGCAAGCGCGCCTATTATTCCCTCCGCACCAGCCTCTCCCTGCGCCTCCTCGCCCTTCTGCGCTCCGCCTGCGAATCGGTGGCCGAGCTGCCGGAGCTGGTCGACGACCGTGCCAGTCTCGACCGCGTCCTGCAAAAACGCCGCCGTGCCCAGGAACAATATTTCAACCTCATCGCCGGCCGGCTGGGCAAAAACTACTGCCCGGGCCGCTCCTGGGAAGCCATCGGCCATCTCGCCCTCCGGCTTGTCCCGCCCATTGTCGTCGCCGACCTCGGCGCCGGCGAGGGCCTCATCTCCCAGCTCCTCGCCCGCCGCGCCGAGCGCGTCTGGTGCATCGACAATTCGCCCCGCATGGTCGAGGTGGGCACCGAGCTGGCGAAGAAGAACGGTCTCGACAATCTCATCTACCAGCTCGGCGACATTGAGAAAGTCCCCCTCCCGGACAAATCCGTCGACCTCGCCATCCTCAGCCAGGCCCTCCACCACGCCCAACACCCGCAGCGCGCGGTCGATGAAGCCCACCGCATCCTCAAGCCCGGCGGACAGCTTCTCGTTCTCGACTTGGCCGAACATGATTTTGAAAAAGCGCGCGAGCTCTACGCCGATCTCTGGCTCGGCTTCAAGGAGAGCGCCCTCCACGGATTTTTGAAAAAATCCGGATTCGCCAAGGTCGAGGTCACGCCGGTTGCGCGCGAAGCAGTTGAACCGTATTTCGAGACTCTTCTCGCCAGTGGCCTGAAGACAGGAAAGTAAAAAAGCTCCTGACCGCTGCCACCGTGGCAATCGGAGCTTGGTGGTCGACCGGCGGCAGCGAATTTCATCCGGTGGGGCAAGGATCAGAATTTGCCCACTGGGCGAACCGTGCCGATGGTCGCCGGGCATCGAAGCGGCCTGTCCTGAAGGCCTTATGACAGAATAAGAACGCCGTTAAGCGCCGAGGGGACCGGCGGCACCGTCACGAGACTAGGTCCGGACGGGCTCGGGCTGAGAACCCATGACGA
>DASRHD010000052.1:0-10763 GCA_035650695.1 Opitutaceae bacterium | reverse complement strand
TATGCGGCGGAGGACGCGGTTGAAGCGGCGACCGGCCGGCCGGCGTCGCTGGCGCTCGAGGAGCTTGGTCCGCTGGCACCGGAGGCGCTCGAGGCTTTGCTGCGACGCGAGGCCGAGGCGCGCTGGCGACAGAAGATCCATTTTGCGAAAGTGAGGCTCGAGCGGTTGGGCTGGGAGGCGGCATGTCATTACGCCGCGCTGGAGATTTTGGGCTACCGTTTCAACCGGCCGCCGATGCTGCGGATTGCCGCGGCCTGGCCGCTGGCGCGGTGGACGGCAGGCGAGGGGACGGAGGAAGAGGCGTTCACCTCCGAGCGCGAGCGATGGAGCTTGCAGGGCGTGCGGCCGGCCAACCATCCCCGGCGGCGGTTGAGCCAGTACGCCGAATGGGTGCGCGCCCGGCCGGACTGGCCGGTCCGGCTCGAGGCGCTGGCCCGGACGCTGCCTGCGGCCGGGGCGAAAGGCGGCACGGCGGTGTTTCGCCGGGCGCACGGTCTGGCAAGACTGCGCGAACGCATTGCGGTTGAGGTTTGCGGCGGCGGGGTAGGTGGGACGCGTCTGGACAATATAATTTGCGACGGGTTCTGGCCGTTGCTGGCGGCGCGCGTCGGCGGCAACGGGCTGTTTCCGTGGTGGTTTCACTGGCCGGCCGGCGACCTGCCGGCGCATCTCGGAGGCACATTGCGGGCACTGGAAGTTTTTGGCGGTCGCGCCCGTCCCGCCTGCCACGGTCTTGCGCAAGGGCTGCTCGGCTGGCTGCTTGCGCGGGAAAAATCCGCCACCGGAGCCGGCCGTGGGACTTGACAAGGAATGGCATCGACCGTTACGTTGACCAATTCAACATCGTTCACTTTACTAAAGTGGGCTTCGCGCCCGCTTTTTTTTTCCCATCTTAAAAACAGCTATGAGCAGCGAAATTCTTTCCGTTCTCGAATACATGGAGAAGGAGAAAGGGATCAGTCGTCCCGACATGATCGCCGCGATCGTCAACGCCCTGAAAACGGCGGCCCTCAAGGGTGTCAATTCCGGCCAGGAGCTGAAAATCGAGATCAATCCGAAAAACGGCCAGCTCAAGGCCTGGTCGTTGCTGAAAGTGGTCGATTCGATCAGCAACCCGAAGATTGAGATCCACTTGGAAAAGGCCCAGTTGCTCAAACCCGGAGCCCAACTTGGCGAGATGATCGAAAAGGAGATCGATCCCGCGACGCTCGGCCGCATCGCCGCTCAGACCGCCCGGCAGGCGGTGATGCAGAAGGTACGGCAGTTCGAAAAGGAGCGCATCTATGACGATTTCAAGGACATGGTGGGCGATATCGTCAGCGGCATCGTCCGCCGCCGGGAGCGCAGCGATCTCTTCATCGACCTGGGCAAGGCCGAAGCCACCCTGCCGGGCAAGGAACAGGTGCCGGGCGAGGAGTACCAGCCGGGCGAACGCATTCGCTGCCTGCTTCTTGCCATCGAATCAACTCCGCGCGGACCAGAGGTAATTCTCAGCCGCGCCAGCCCGAAGTTTGTCCGCCGTCTTTTTGAGCTCGAAGTGACCGAGATCGCCGATGGCACGGTGAAAATCGAGGCCTTTGCCCGCGAGCCGGGCTATCGCACCAAGATCGCCGTCTCGACCGCCGATCCCAAGGTCGATCCAGTGGGCGCCTGCGTCGGCGCCCGCGGCGCGCGAGTCAAGACGATCGTGCGCGAACTGGGCGGCGAGAAAATCGACATCATTCGTTATTTTGCCGATCCGAAGGAAATGGTGATCGAAGCGCTCAAGCCGGCCGTGCCGCGTGACATTACTTTCGACGAAAAAAACCACCGCATCCTCGTCAAGGTGGCGACCGACGACCTCGCTGTCGCCATCGGCAAGGGCGGCAAAAATGTCCGGCTGACCTCGCGCCTCCTCGGCTGGCGGCTGGAGGTGGAGGAGTTCAAGACTACGTCCGACGATCCGCGTGCCGTGGCCATCGCCTCGTTGACCAAGGCCTTTGCGCTCGAAGCGGCCGCCGCCGAGCGCCTCGTTGCCATCGGCATCAATTCACCCGCGGCTTTTGCCGGCGTCGAGGCCAACGACCTCGTCGACGCCGGATTCACCGCCGAAGAAGCCCAAGATATCCTTTCCCGTGTCACCAAAGCCAGTGTCTGATTTTTTCGTTTCCTGACTGATGAGCATCCGTATTCATGAACTCGCCAAGAAAATCGGCATGGACAACAAGGAATTGTTGTCCCTGCTCAAGGCGCGTCATTTTGACGTAAAGAGCGTTTCCAGTACGATCGACAACATCTCGGCGGAGGCCATCGAGCAGGAGCTTGGAAAGACGAAACCGACGCCGGCGCCGTCCGAGCCGGCGGGCGAAGCGGAAGCCGCCGCAGCCCAAACGGAGGAAAAATCCGCCGCCGTCGCCACCGCGCCGGAACCACCGCCGGCTTTTACGACCAAGGTGCCGCGTGATGCTTTCGTCAAAACCGCGGACGAAATCCGGCGCGAAAGAGAGGAGGCGGCCAAGGCGGCCGCAGCCAAGATTTCGCCGCCGCCTGCGCCTGCGCCTGTCCGTCCGGCACCCGTCGCGCCGCGGCCGATTGCGCCGGTGCGGGCGGTCGAATCGGTCTCGCCACCCGCGATTAAATTTGCGCCCGCCCGCCCGCCACCGCCGCCCCCCGTGCCGGTTGCCAAAACTTCTCCGCTGCCCGTGCCAGTTCGCACCACGCCGCCGGCTCCCCCGGCCGCGCCCGTGCCGGCGGCCGCGCCGGTCATCACCCAGAGCGGCGATATCAAAATCATTCATCTCAAGCCGCCCGTCATTGTCCGCGATTTCGCCATCGCGCTCGGACTCAAGCCGTTCAAGCTCATTTCCGAGCTGAACCAGCTGGTCGGATTCGCTTCGATGACGTCTACGATCGACGAGGCGATTGCGGCCAAGGTCGCGGAGAAGCATGGTTTTCTTCTCGAAATCAAGCATCGCGGCGATGCCGCTTCGCAGCAGGCGGCGAAGGAAAAGGAGAAGGAAAAGCAGAAGAAGCCGGACACCGACGACCCGGCCAACCTTGTTTTGCGGCCCCCGGTGGTTTGCATTCTTGGCCACGTCGACCACGGCAAAACTTCCCTGCTCGACGCCATTCGCAAGGCCAACGTCGCCGCCGGCGAGGCGGGCGGAATCACCCAGCACATCGGCGCCTATCAGATCGAATTCAATAACCGCAAACTCACTTTCCTCGACACCCCCGGCCACGCCGCCTTCAACAAAATGCGCGCCCGGGGCGCCGGCGTGACCGACATCGCCGTGCTCGTGGTCGCGGCCGACGACGGCTTCATGCCGCAGACCGACGAGGCGCTGAAGCACGCCCAAAACGCCAAGGTCACCCTGCTTGTGGCGGTGAACAAAATGGACGTGAAGGGGGCGAATCTCGACCGGGTCAAGGCCCAGATGCAGGAGCGCGGAATTCCGCCCGAAGATTGGGGCGGCGAGACCATCACGGTGCCGGTCTCCGCGGTCAAGGGCACCGGAATCAATGACCTTCTGGAAATGATCCTGCTGCAGGCGGACGTGCTCGAACTCAAGGCCAATCCCAAGGCCGAGATCGCCGGCGTCATCATCGAATCGCAGGTCGACGTCGGCCGCGGGCCGCTTGCCACGGTTCTTGTCCAGCGCGGCACGCTCAAGGTCGGCGACGCCATCGTTTGCGGCCCGCATTGGGCCAAGATCCGCGCCATGTTCGACGATCAGGGCCGCCCCATCAAGGAGGCGCCGCCGTCCACACCCGTCCGCGTCATCGGCTGGAGCGGCACACCCGACAGCGGGGCGGTTTTCCATGCGACCAAGAATGCCCGCGAGGCGGAAAACCTCGCCGAGGAGGCGCAGCAGCAGCTGAAAAAGGCCGCCGCGGTGGAGGCCGCGCCGAAGGAAGTCTCGGTCGACCAGCTTTTCGCCAACATTGCCGCCACCCAGCAGAAGACGCTCAAGGTCATCATCAAGACCGACGTGTTCGGCTCGGCCGAAGCGGTGCGCGACGTGCTCGAGGGAATCAAGAGCGCAAAGGTGCAGCTCGAGATCGTCTCGACCGATGTTGGCCTGGTGACAAAAAACGACGTCCTCCTGGCCAGCGCCGCCGGCGCCATCATCATCGGTTTCAACACCAAGCTGGAGAACGGCGTCACCCCGTTGGCCAAGCACCACAGCGTGCGGATCGAGACCTTTGAGATCATTTACGAGTTGGGCGACAAGGTTCGGGAAATGATGGCCGATCTGCTCGATCCCGAATTGAAGGAAGTGAAGCTGGGCGCAGCCGAGGTCCGCCAGGTTTTCCCGCTGGCCAAGGGCTTCGTCGCCGGCTGCCTCGTCACCGAGGGGAAGATCGGCCGCAATGCCTCTGCCCGGCTCCGCCGGGGCAAGGAAATCCTGCACGAAGGCAAGATCGCCACCCTCAAACGCTTCAAGGACGACGCCAACGAGGTCCGCGCCGGGCTGGAATGCGGCATCAAGCTCGACGATTTCAACGGCTATCAACCGGGCGACGTCGTCGAGTGCTACGAGACCCAGAAAACCCGCGCTTCTCTGTGACCATGGCGGATTGCGGAATGCGGTGGACGGATTCGAAAACCGTCCCTTCTGCAGGCCGCAATCTTAAATCCGCATTTCCATGTCCAACCGCACGCTCCGCATCAACGAGCTGATCCAGCGCGAGCTCAGCGACATTCTCCGCCAGCGTTACCAGGCCGAAGCGGTTACTCTTACCCTCACGGAAGTGCGGACCGCGCCGGACCTGCGCGACGCGCGGATTTTTGTTTCGGTGGTCGGAACCGAGGCGTTTGCCGAGGAAAAAATGGCGTGGTTGCGCCGCATCAGCGGCAGCTTGCGCGCCGAGCTTGGCCGCCGCATCATTCTAAAATATTTGCCCCGTCTCGAGTACGTCCTGGACCGTTCCACGGCTCGCGGCTTGCGCGTTCTTCAGGTGCTGGACGAGCTGGGGCCGGAAAAGAAAACCGATGGCTAAACTGTATCCCAAGCTTTCCCCGAGGTTCAGCCGTCTGCTCCCCGCGCTCGATGGAAAAAAGATCGCGGTGCTCGGCCATGCCCGGCCTGACGGCGACTGCATCGGCGCGCAGGTGGCGCTGGTTCGCGTCCTGGCCGCCCTCGGTCTCGACGCGGTGTGCGTCAACCCCGATCCGGTGCCGCGGCGCATGCATTTTCTCACCCCCGGGGTGGTCTTTCATCGGGCGAGCGAGCTCGATGCCATCGACTATATCGCCTTTTACGTCGACTGCGCCGACCACGGCCGCGCCGGAGAAAAACTGCAGGCGCGCTTTCCCGCGCCGTTTGCGAACATCGATCACCATCTTTCCAACGCCGGCTTTGCCCGCCACAATTTTGTCGACGTCGGATCCGCCGCCACCTGCGAGATTCTGGCCGGAATATTTCTCGACAACCATCTGCCGGTGGACCGCCTCGCCGCCCAGGCGCTTTACGTCGGCATCCTCACCGATACCGGTCAGTTCCGTTTCAATTCGACTTCCCGCCGCACTTTCCTCCTCGCCGCCGAGCTTATGGCGCTCGGCGCCCAGCCGGCCGAGGCGGGGTACGAACTCTATGAGCGCGAATCCGCGGGCAAGCTGCAGCTCCTGCAAAAATTTCTCGCTTCGCTGCGTATGGAGTGCGGCGGCCGAATCTGCCTCGGCACATTGCCGGAGGGGATTTTTGCCGAAACCGGCACCACTGCGGAGGACACGGAAGGATTGGTCGATTATGCCCGCAGCATCGACGGGGTGGACATCGGCGTCCTGGTCGAAGAGCGGCCGGAGGGGGTCAAGGCCAGCCTGCGCTGCAAGGATCCGGTCTTTCGTCTCGACACCGTCGCGGCCCAGTTCGGCGGCGGCGGGCATGCCTGTGCCGCCGGCCTCAATCTCAAGGAGCGGGCCGTCACGTTTACGCCGCGACTGCTGGCCGCGCTCATCGCCCGGATCGGCGCGGTCGACGCGCAGAAGAAATCTTCCTGATGCTCATCCCACCCAAGGAACTCGAGGGCATTCTCCTCGTCGACAAGCCGGCCGGCTGCACGTCGCACGACGTCGTCGCGCGACTGCGCCGCAAGCTCCAGATGAAGCGCATCGGTCACGCCGGCACGCTCGATCCGATGGCCACCGGCCTGCTCATCATGCTCGTGGGCAAGGCCACCCGCGCCTCGCAATATCTCATCAGCCTGGACAAGGAGTATGAAGGCACGGTCACACTCGGCGTGGTCACCGATTCCCAGGATGCGGACGGCCGTGTGCTGGAAACCCGCCCGGTGCCGGCGCTGACAGAGACGGAATTGCGCGCAAACATGAAAAGTTTCCTCGGCGACCAGTACCAGACTCCGCCGATGTATTCCGCGATCAAAATCGACGGCGTGCCGCTTTATAAAAAAGCCCGCCAGGGGGAGGAGGTGGAGCGTGAGCCGCGCTTCATCCGGGTCTCGGCCTTCGAACTGGTGCGCTTCGACCCGCCGCGGTTCGATTTCTGCCTGCGCTGCAGCAAGGGCACCTACGTTCGCACGGTGGCGCACGATCTCGGTCAGAAGCTCGGCTGCGGAGGCCACCTCAGTGCCCTGCGCCGCACCGCCGCGGGCAAATTTCGGGTGACGGAGGCGCTCCCCCTCGAGCAAATTGAGGCCATGGCGGCGCGCGACATCGAAAAACGCCTGCTTGCGGTGTACGCCGCCGTGCCCAGCGTGGCCCTGGGCTGAGCCCTTGTCCTGTCGGGATGAACACGACCTTCGCCTCGCTCGAGCAAGCCTCCGGCCTGCCGTCGCGGCCGCTTCACCTCGCCATCGGCATGTTCGACGGGGTTCACCTCGGCCATCGGGCGGTGATTGAGGCGGCGGTGCAATCGGCGCGGCGCAGCGGCGGATTGGCCGCGGTGCTGACATTTTTTCCCCATCCGAACACGCTTTTCCGGCCGGAAGCTCCGACCCGGCTGATCATGCCACCGGCTACGAAGGCGCGGGTGCTGTTTCAACTCGGCGTCGAGGCCGTGATCGAGCAGCCGTTCACCGCCGAGTTTGCCCACATTACGGCGGAGGAATTTCTGCCTTATGTCCGGCGCGCCCTGCCGCGGCTCGCGGGAATTTATGTTGGCGAGAATTGGCGGTTCGGCCGGGATCGGCGCGGCGACGTTCCCTTCCTCGTGGCGGAAGGGCGGCGGGTGGGCTTGGGCGTCTTCAGCGCCGACCGGGTGAGCTACGACGGCGAGCCGATCAGCAGCACTCGTATCCGCGCCCTGCTCGAAGCCGGCGACGTGGCGGCGGCCAACACCCTGCTGGGCTACACTTATTTTGCAGAGGGGACGGTGACGCGCGGTGCCGGGCTCGGCCGGACATTTGGATTTCCCACCCTCAATCTCGGCTGGGAGCCGGAATTGCAGCCGCGCTTCGGCGTGTATCTCGTGCGCGTGGCCGGTCCCGGCTCTTCGGCATCGTTTCCCGCGGTGGCCAACTACGGGGTGCGGCCGACCATCGGTTCGAGCGCGCATCCGCGGCTTGAATCGCACGTGCTCGGTCCGTGTCCTTTCGGTGAAGGCGACGTCCTGACCGTCGAATGGCTGCGGTTTTTGCGGCCGGAGCAGAAATTTGCCGGTCCGGAGGCGTTGCGTGCGCAGATTGGGCGGGATGTGGCGTCGGCGCGGGCCGAGTTCGGCCTGGCGTCGGCGGAATAAGGCCGGCCGCTTTTTATTTCTTGGAGCTTTTCTCCGCGGATTTTTTCCCGCCGCCACCGCCGCCGAACGAGAGCATGGTCCCGGCCACCACGCCGATGGCGAAGATGGCGAAATAAATCAGGGCCGCCGGGGCATGAATGTCTTTTTGGAGCGCCAGAGGGAAGGAAAAGAGGATCGAACCGGTATTGTTCATCCCCACATAAAGCACGACGAAGAGGATGAGCAGAAAAACAATGGCGCGGAACAGCATTTTAAAGCTCATGCCGCGCAGGCTGGAGCATGCCCGACCCGGAATCAAGATCGATGCAACGTTCCCCGCGGCCCTCCCGGATCACGGATGAGCGGCGCGCTGGGTTGCGACTTGCGCGGGCGTGATCGGCTTGTTGTCGTGGGCAAAGGCGCGGCGGACAAAACTGGCCACGTCAGCGACGTCCTGGTCGCTGAAAAGAGCGCCGAAGGCCGGCATGGTGTTGGCATATTTCGGCCGGTCGGACGGCAGTACCGCCGCCGGCCCGCGCAGAATCACATTGATCAGTGTATTGGGATCGCCCGCGACCACCTGGTCGCCGATCAGCGGCGGCTGCATGTTGGACACGCCGGTGCCGTCCGCCATGTGGCAGGTGGCGCAGACCTGGGCATAAATCTGGCCGCCGTGCGAGCCGTCGTTGACCGGCTTGTGCTCCGGCGGGGTGTAGGCCGGAGCGGCGCTGGCGGAGGCCGGGCGGCTCTCACCGGTGTAGATGATGCGCCAGATGCGACCTTTTTCCGAGTCGGTCACATAGAGCGAACCGTCGGGGCCGACCGCCACGCCCATCGGCCGGAAGCGGGCGTCGCCGGTCGAGGTGAAGTCATGATCCAGGCCGGTGAAACCGTCGGCGAAGGTCTCATACTCGCCGGTCGGCATGCCTTTTTCGTCAAAGGGCACGAAACAGACGCGGTAGCCGGCCTGGGGCAGCGGCGCGCGGTTCCATGAGCCGTGAAAGGCGACAAAAGCGCCGCCATGGTAATGAGCGGGAAACTGGTTGGCGAAATAAAACGTCATCTGCATCGGCGCCCAATGGGCGGGAAAGGCGATGAGCGGATCGGGATACT
Source organism: Opitutaceae bacterium (assembly GCA_035650695.1). Taxonomy (GTDB): domain Bacteria; phylum Verrucomicrobiota; class Verrucomicrobiia; order Opitutales; family Opitutaceae; genus DASRHD01. Next base: position 1,992 of record DASRHD010000052.1, on the reverse strand, counting down.
TGCCGGGCTCGGCGCCCTTGCGATTGTCGCCACCGAACTCGGGCGCGATCATCCGCGCGTTCTTGAACGGATCGAAATAAGTATAAGGCCAGCCGAGGTTGGCGCCCTCGCGGAGAATGTGCATCTCCTCGGAGACGCGCAGCGCGTTGTCGAGAGCATCATAATATTCCGGCGCGACGGTATTGAGCTGGTCGCGACCGTTCATCGTCACGAAAAGCGCCTTGGACACGGGATTCCAGGCGACGGCGAGGATGTGCCGGTGCCCCGTGGAAAAATGGTAACCATCGGCCTGAGTCTGGTTGAGCTTGTTCGGATCGAAACGCCAGAAGCCGCCATAGGTTTTTTGAAACTCAGTCGGGTCCATGCCCTTGGCGCCGAACTGCCGGTCAGGCTTGCTGTAAACATTGTAGGGCGAGCCGATCTCGACGTAGAGACGGCCCTCGTCGTCAAAGGCAAAGCATTTGGCGTTGTGGTCCTTGCCCGCGGGGAGCCCGGAGACGACGGTCTCGGGCCCGCCATCCGGCACGAGCTGGCCCGGCTTCAAACGGTAACGGTAAACGCCGGTGTTGGTGGACTCATACAGCCAGCCGTCGTGGTAGGCGATGCACGTCCCGCCGCCGCCACCGAACGTCTTGATCTCGTCGGCTCGTCCCGTCCCCTTGGTGTCACGCAGGGCCACGAGGGCGCCACGTTTGAACTTGGAATAGATGTCGCCGTCCGGCGCAACGGTGATGAAACGAAGCGTCTCGGACATGTCGCCGTTGGCGCCGGCCTCGAATTCCCGCTGCCGGCCCACCACGAGATTGTCCGCGACGACGAGGGCGCGAAAACCGGGAGGAAGCTTGATGCCGCCGTCGTCAGGATCAGGGGTGGGCAGGGCGCCGATGGCGTCGACGGCAGATGCGAGAATGAGCGCGGCAAGAAAACCAAACCGGTGAACTTTTATCATGGGGATCTATAGGAGCGAAATTGCCGACCTCGGGCGAGTCTCACGGTTCCGTGGTGGGGAACTTCATCCCGGCGTTGGGATTGACGATGTCCTGCTGGGTCACGCGCGGCCAGCCGTCGACGATCTGATGGAAGTAATGCTCCGCGCTGTCGGCGTCGCTGACCCAGGTATAGGCGGCGGCGGGCGGCTTCACCGGATAATTCCGGATGAGCGGAACGACCTCCTGGATTTCCGCGAGGCCCTTCTGCACCGTGTCATGCACGTAACCTGTCTGGAAATCCTTGCCGCGGCACCAGACGCGAAAGCCGAAGTAGGCGGAGGCCGCGGCCCGGTGCAGGCGCGCGGTCAGCAGCGTGCGCTCGAAATAGGCGTGCAGATCCTCGTAGGCGGCGGGGGTCAGCGCCGCCCGGGCCTTCTCAATGTGCCGGACCGAGTCCTCCGCCAGCGCCACGCCGTAGTTTTTTTCCGTGACGATGTAACGCAGGTATTCCTCGTTCATCGCTTCGCCCGGATGGATGTATTTTCTCTCGTCCTCGGTCGGCACGAAATTCTCCGCCTGCTTGTAGGCGGGGTCCTTGACGAAGGCGGGCGCGAGATGGTCGATCACGTCGCGCCAGTAATGGAACTCGCGGTTCACGCCGTGCGCGACGTATCCAATCGGCGGATCGTACCACTTGCCGGAGACCTGCAGCACGTAGTTCGACGCGTACGGATCGAAGTCGAGCGACGAGTGGTTTGCGCTCACGGAGCCGAGCGTGTAGAGCGACGACGTCGCGATCTCGAACGCCCGCTTGAACGCCGCCTTCACGTGCGCCGAGGCGACGGCGCTTTCGGGCGCGTCGCCGCGCAGGCCGTAGCGCGACGCGAGGAATTCGTCGTAGATCTGCTCCGCGGTGACGTTGCGATCCTCCGCGCCGCGGGCGAGCGCGAGGAGGTTGATCTCCTCCGCGTGATCGATGAGGCGCGTTTCGCCGTAACGATCGGTGCGCGCGGTGTAGCCGATGACGTGCGGCCGCGCCGCGAAATCCCGCCAGCGACGCAGC
>DASRHD010000051.1:0-2318 GCA_035650695.1 Opitutaceae bacterium | reverse complement strand
ATCAAAAGGCCGGCAGAGCGGCGCATTTTTTTTGCGGCACCTTTGCGGCGAAAAACGGTCCACCGGCCGGGGATGAACCGGAACGCACAGAAGTTCGAGGAGTTCATGAAGCGGCGCCAGGAGGCGGCGCAAGCCTATGTCAATGGCGATGCACGGCCGCTCGGCCGGGTCACGGCGCAGATCTCCCCCGCCACGTTTTTCGGTCCGAAGGGCGGACTCCGCCAGAAGGCTGACGAGGTTTTCGCGACCTATGAGCGCGACGCGGCGATGTTCGCGCCGGGCGGCGAAACGCATTTCGAGGTCCTGCAGATGGCGGCGGACGACGAAGTCGCCTACTGGGTGGGATTTCAGCGGGCGAAGGCGCGGCTCCGGGGAAACCCGGAACCCGTGCCGATGGATCTGCGCGTGACGGAAATCTTCCGCCGGGAAGGAGAGGACTGGAAGCTGGTGCACCGGCACGCCGACATGCTCACGGCCGAAAACCGGAAATAACCGCGCCGCCCCGGTCAGCCGCCGTGGGCGAAATCCGGATAATCGGTCATGCCGCCGTCCACGAAAATGCTGCGGCCGGTAACGTAGGAGGCGACATCGGAAACCAGCATGGTGATCATCCGCGCCACCTCCTCCGCCTCCCCGATGCGCGCGAGCGGGATTTTTTCGAGCAAATCAGCCAGTCCCTTCGGATCGCCCCAGACGGAGCGGTTGATCGGCGTCCGGATGGCGCCGGGCGAGACGGCGAGGACGCGCACGCCGTGGGGCGCCGCCTCCTGCGCCAGGGTCTTGGTCAGCATGGCCAGGCCCGCCTTGCTCACGGTGTAATGGCTGTAGCCCGACCAGGCGATTTCCTCGTGCACCGAACTCGTGCTGAGGATTACGCCGCTTTTTTGCGGCACCATCCGCTTGAGCGCTTCGCGGGCGCAATAAAATGCGCCAAAAAGATTGATTTCGATCACCTTTCGCCACGGCTCAGGATCGGCCTCCCACGCCAGCATCCGGCGGCCATCGATGCCGGCATTGTTGATGAGGATGTCGATGCCGCCCCAGGCCGAATCGAGTCGCTGGAACATCACCGCGACCGCAGCCGGGTCGGAAATGTCGGCCTGCACGGCGAAAGCCTCGCCGCCGGCCTGTTTGACCGCCTGGGCCAGTTCCTCGGCTGAGTCAGGATGGGTATTGTAATTCACCGCCACTTTGGCGCCCGCCTCGGCGAGGGCGCGGACGATGGCAATGCCGATGCCGGAACTGCCGCCCGTCACCAGAGCGCGTTTGCCGTCCAATTTGATCGTCATGATACCTCAAGAAAAAAACCGGGGCATTTGGTTCCAATCTCCGGCACGGCGGAAACGGGCCTGGCCGCTGAGCCTGCGGCCGAAGGCCTCGGCCACGCGGTCCAGTGGATAAGACTCAGTCCTTCGGCTGGAAGAAAAACTGCTCGCGCACGATTTTTCCGTCGCGGACTTCGTACAGACAAATCTCCTCAAGCTTCAGGCGCGCGCCGGATTTTTTCTCCATGACGTCCGCCGTCATGGCGCAGGAGAAAAAATTCCCCGCCACGACCGGATCGCTGACGGAACCGCCGTGCACTTCGAACGTATCCGCGAACATTTTGCTTTTTTCCGCGAGTCCGGCATGGCCGCGGACGGTGGTTTCCGGCGTGCTGTCGGGTTCGATGCTCACGGCATCGTCGGCATACAATTCCTTGTGCGCGGCTTCGTAGTCGCCGCGGCGGCAGAATGCGACCAGGCGGGAGGCAATTTCGGCGGTGCTCATGGCCGGCACGGTGCGCACTTTTCCAGCGGAGGCAACCGGCGCGGTGTGAAATTCCGGCAAAGAACCGGCCCGGCCGCCTCAGTCCGGCCCGGTGCCGCAGCCCTCGGGATGGGCGCGAAGAAAATTAGCCAGGTCGTCATCCAGTGTCTTCCATGTCACCCGGCGGCCGATCGCGCGGTAAACCGCATGCACCAGCGGATTCGCATGCCGGACAAAATTAAAAAGCGGCACCAGTTCATGCCCGAGATCGAGCTTGGCCCGGTAACCCGTCTGCCCGCTCTGCAATTCCGCCGCGCCGGTCGCATAGGCGAGATCGAGGGCGGCGTCGAACAGCCGGAAATACAGAAAAGTCCGGCCCGCCCGGCCGTAGTCGAGGCCGATGAATTTGTTGATCAGCCGGTCGCCGAGACGGAAAACCAACATGAACGTGAGCAGTTCGCCGGTGGCGCCGCGCTGGAGGATGAAATGCGCCGGCGCCGCCTCGCGAATATTTTGAAAGAAACGCAGGTTCAGCCGTTCGAACTTGGTGCGGCCCCGCTCGTAGGTCT
>DASRHD010000050.1:0-2906 GCA_035650695.1 Opitutaceae bacterium | reverse complement strand
CTTCACCGACGCCGGCAAGGCGACGTTCAATTCCACCTGCGCCAGCTGCCACAAGGAAAGCCTGCGTGGCGTGGACGAGGGCGGGATCGGCGCGGATCTTCGCGACCAGCAATGGATCCATGGCGGCCGGCCGACCGACATTCTCCATACCGTGACCAACGGCGTTCCGGTCAAGGGCATGCCGACCTGGGGACCGGTGCTCGGCACGAAAAAAATCACCGAGGTCGTGGCCTACGTCCTCAGCTATCATCGCGAAAGCGAGCCGGGCATGGGTCCGGCGGCGCCGGCAAAATAAACGCCTCCGCCATGAACGCCGCGGCTTCCCCTTCGCCCAAGCTCCCGCCGGCCAAGGCCGTTGCCGGCATGGCCCCGAGCCCCTCGCTCGATTCCGTCACGACCATTCAGGCCGACGGCTCGCGCCTCTTCCTCCATCCCGCCGACGTCCATGGGCGGTTCACCACCGCGCGCCGGCTCAGCGCACTGGTCCTGATCGCGGTCTACGTACTGCTGCCCTGGATCAAGATCGGGGGATATCCCGCCGTCTTTCTCGATCTTTCCGAACGGCGTTTTCATCTCTTCGGCTGGACGCTCGCCGCCCAGGACCTGTGGCTGCTCTTTTTCCTCATCAGCGGCCTCGGCTTCACGCTGTTTTTCGTTACCGCGCTGCTCGGACGCATCTGGTGCGGCTGGGCCTGCCCGCAAACGGTTTTTCTCGAACATGCCTTCCGCCGAGTCGAACGCTGGCTGGAAGGCAACAGCCTGAACCGCCGGCACCTCGACGCCGCCCCGTGGTCCGCCCGAAAGATTTTTCTGCGCGGAGCCAAACACGCCATTTACCTCGGGCTCGCCGCCGCCATCGCCCATGTCTTGCTCAGTTACTTCGTCTCCCTGCCGGCGCTTTGGTCGATGATGCGCGCCGCCCCCGCCGCCAACCTTGGCAAGTTCCTCTTCATCGCCGCCACCACCGCCCTTCTCTATTTCAATTTCGCCTGGTTTCGCGAACAACTGTGCATTGTCATCTGCCCTTATGGGCGCCTGCAATCGGCGCTGATCGACGATCATTCGCTCGTCATCGGCTATGATAACCTGCGCGGCGAACCCCGCGGCCGCCTCGGCATGCGCGGCGCCGGCGCGTGCGTGGACTGCAATCGCTGCGTCCAGGTCTGCCCCACCGGCATCGACATCCGCCAGGGGCTGCAGATCGAATGCATCGGCTGCGCCGCCTGCATCGATGCCTGCGATGAAGTCATGGTCAAGGTCCACCGGCCGTCCGGCCTCATCCGCTACGCCTCCCAGGCGGCCCTGGCCGGACGGGCCACGCGCTGGCTGCGGCCGCGCACCCTGTTTTACGCCACGCTCCTCCTCGCCGGCGCGGCCACCGCGACCTGGGCCCTTTCCACCCTCAAGCCGGCTTCGCTCGGCGTCACCCGCCTGACCGGCGCACCCTACTTCGTCGATGCCGATTTTGTCCGCAACCAGTACCTCGTCAGAATCGTCAACAAGCAGTCCCGGCCGACGCAGTTTTCCGTCCAGGTCTACGCCGACACCGAGGTGGAACAGATCGGTCTGCTCGAACCTGTCACCGTGTCCCCGCTCGGCGAGGAGGTACGACCGCTCGTCCTGCGCGTTTCGCGCGCGCATTACGCCGGACCGTTTCCCGTCACCATCATTCTTAGCGATGGGGCGAGCACGTTTTACCTCGAGCGGACGGTGAAATTTCTCGGCCCCGATGCCGAACTCTTGCAGGAGGAAGACCGTGAAAAAGGCGTCCGGCGGTAGGCTTCTCCTCTGGGCCGCCCTGGCCTTTGCCCTGCAGATCGGAGTCTGGACGGCGTGGCTGGTTTTTGCCTCGCGCCATTCCGTCGCCGAAGTCCCGCTCGCCACCGCGCCGCACCGCTAGCCATGGAACTTGCCGCCGTCAATTCACCCGCCACCGCCTTCGCCGCCGGCCTGGTTGTCAGCCTGCACTGCGCCGGCATGTGCGGTCCGCTGGCCTGCGCGCTGCTTCCGACCCGCGGCGAAGACGGCGACGTCCGTACCGTGGCCACGCTGTACCATCTCAGCCGGCTGGCCGGCTACACCGCACTGGGAGCGGTTGCCGGCGGCCTTGGCATGCTCCCGCTCAGTTGGCTGTCGGCATCCGCGGCGCGCTGGCTGCCGTGGACACTCGTGCTTTTTTTTGTCGCCATGGCCCTGCGCCTCGACCGTTTTTTGCCGCGGTCACGCCTCATCGGTGGCTGGTTTTTGCGGCTTAGTGCCGCCTTGCGCGGCCGCTCGCGCCCGGCCGCGGCCGCCCTGCTCGGTCTGGCCACGCCATTGCTGCCATGCGGGCCGCTTTATTTTCTAATCGGCCTTGCCCTGCTCGCCGGTTCGGCCCTGCGCGGCATGGAATTCATGCTCGCCTTCGGCCTCGGCACCGTGCCGTTGCTCTGGGTTGCCCAGCTCCAGTTTGGCTGGCTGCGGGCCCGCCTGACGCCGCGCGGGCTCAGTTTCCTGCGCGTCACCCTCGCGGTGATCTCCGCCTTGATCATTGCCTGGCGGCTGCGCAGCACGCTCGGCCTCCCCGGCCCCTCCACCCAGGACTTCATCTGCCTTTGATATGAAGCCGTCGCGCTCCGCAAAACCAACTCGCGCCCGGCCGGCCTGCCGGCATTGCGGCGCTCCCCTGCTCGATGCGCAGGCGGAGGCATCGGGATTTTGCTGCGCGGGTTGTGCCTATGTTTTTCGGCTGGTGCACGAGCATGGCCTGGAGGGCTACTACCGGCTGAAAGACGAAATTACGGCACCGGCCGATGCCGCGGTCTTTGAGCCCCGGGACTATGCCTGGCTGGATTTGGCCCGGCGCGAGGCCGAGACCGCAGCGGGGCAGGCTCCCCCGCAGCTCGTTCTTCAAATCCAGGGCATTT
>DASRHD010000049.1:0-2654 GCA_035650695.1 Opitutaceae bacterium | reverse complement strand
GGCGGACGAGACGCTGGCGCAACTCACCGCGGCAAAGGCAAAAGTGGTTTTTTCCTCCGCGCTGGAAACGGCGGTCGGAGCCCAGGCTGCGCTCCGGTGGGCCTTTCGCTGGCCGGGAGAGAAGCGAGCGCTGGGTTTTGGCGTCTGGCCGCTGTTTCAAAATGCGCACTTTGACGGGCCGGCGGCGGCGCCGTTTTTTTTCGCGCAAGAGGTGGAAGCTATCAACGTGGAGGCGGCATGGAACGCGCTGAGCTAGCCCGGGCCCTGGGTGCGCCGACGATCGCGGCCGAGCCGCGCGATCGTCAGATTTGCGAGAGCGAACCGGAGCGCTTCATGGCCGCATTCACGCAGGCCGTGGCGGAAGGCGGAAACGTTTTTCTTTGCGATCCGACCTGGGGCGCAAGCGAGCGCGCCCAATCGGCGGCCCTGATCCAATCCGAAATCCAAAATCCAAAATCGGAAACGGGTCACGGTTGGCTGATGATCCCTTCAGGCGGCACCGGCGGGAAGATCAAATTTGCCCGGCACGATCAGGATACGATTTTTGCCGCCGTTCGCGGCTTCAGCGCGCATTTTGCCGTCTCCCCCGTCCATGCGATTGGCGTCCTGCCGCTCCATCATGTCAGCGGGCTGATGGCATGGATGCGATGCGTCCTGACGGGCGGAAAATTTACGCCATGGAGCTGGAAGGACCTGGAAGCGGGACGGTTGCCGGACGTGGCGGCGAACGATCATTTTCTCTCGCTGGTGCCAACCCAGCTGCAGCGGCTGCTGGCCCAGCCGGCGGCGGCGGGCTGGCTGGGAAGTTTTCGAGCCGTCTTTCTCGGCGGCGGACCGGCGTGGCCGGAACTGTTGGAGCGGGCGGCGGAGGCGGGGATTCCGCTGGCGTTAAGTTACGGTTTGACCGAAACGGCGGCGATGGCGGCGGCCTTGCGGCCGGAGGAATTCCGTTCCGGCCAGCGCAGCTGCGGTCCGGTGATGCCACATGCGCGCATCGAGGTGAACGGCGAAGGCGTGCTTTGCGTCGCCGGGGATTCGGTTTTTCGCGGTTATTTTCCCAGCTGGCGTGCGGAACGCGTGTTCGCCACCGAGGATCTCGGTCTGCTCGACCCGCGCGGCCATGTGCACGTCACCGGCCGGCGCGACGACGTCATCATCACCGGCGGAAAAAAAGTTCGTCCCGCTGAGGTCGAGGCGGCGCTGCGGGCCACGGGCGAATTTGCCGATGTCGCGGTGATCGGGCTGCCAGATGCGGAATGGGGCCAGGCGATCGTCGCTTGTTATCCGGCGGAAGGACGCGTGCCCGACCTCGTCCGGGTTGGGAACGCGGTGGCGGCGCAGCTTGCGCCGCATGCCCGGCCGAAGCGCTTCGTGGCCGTCCCCGCCTGGCCGCGCAACTCGCAGGGAAAACTGAATCGCACGGTCCTGGCGGCGCGTCTGTCAGCCGGCGGTGACCCAGGCGGCGAGCGCGGGAGGTAAGGGCAGGCGCTCCCGGGTTTTCGAGCTGATGCAGACGTGCTCGGTCCGGACGCGCGCGGCGGCTTTTTCCGCGGATCCGAGCTTCACCACCTCGCAGGCGAGCGCGTAACTGTTTTCCGAAAGCGACGTCGGCGCGACGGAAACGCGGACCTGGTCGCCAGCGCTGAGCGGACGCAGGTAGGTAGCCTCGCTTTTGGCGATGGGCACGACCACGCCGTGGTCGGCAAAAAAAGTCTTCAGGTCGATCCCGGCGGCGGCCAGAGCCTCCTCGTAGGCTTCGTGACAAAGGGCGAGATAGTTGGCAAAAAACATCACCCCGGCGGCGTCGGTGTCGGAAAAATGAATCGTGCGCTTATAGGTGAAACTCATTTTCGACAAAGTTACAGAATTTGTTTCAGTCTGTCGAAGCCCTTTCCATGACCAAAAACGAAATCGCCGACATCCTGACCGAGATCGGAACATTGCTGGAATTAAGGGGCGAAAATCCCTTCAAGGTCCGCGCCTACCAGGCGGGAGCCCGGGCGATCGAAAGCATCGAGGAGGCGGAACTGGCCGCGCTCATCCGCGAAGAGCGGTTGCAGACGGTGAAAGGCATCGGCGAGGCGCTGGCGAAAAAGATCGCCGAACTGCACGACACCGGACGCCTGGCATTTTATGAGGAACTGAAGGCCTCGATCGCGCCGGGCCTGGTGGAAATGCTGCATATTCCCGGCCTGGGCGCGAAAAAGATCCGGGCCATGCAGGAGAAGCTGGGCATCACCAGCATCGCCGAGCTGGCGGCGGCCTGCACGGCGGGCAAGGTGGCCGAGCTCGCCGGCTTCGGCGCGAAAACGCAGGAGAAGATCCTCGCCGGAATCAAGAACCGCGAGGCTTATGGCCGGCGGCATCTCTGGTGGGACGCCTGGCAGACGGCCGAGCCGATCCTGGCCGGTTTGCGGGCCCTCCCGATGGTGACCCGGGCGGAGGCGGCGGGCAGCCTGCGCCGCGGCCTGGAGACGATCGGCGACCTCGATTTTCTGGTGGCGGCGCGGGACGTGGCGCCGGTGGTGGAGTGGTTTACGCGGCTGCCTGGCGTGCAGGAGATCACGGCGAAGGGCGAAACCAAGGCGAGTGTGCGGTTCGACTGGGGATTGCAGGCCGACCTGCGCATCGTGCCGGAGGACCAGTTTGTTTTT
>DASRHD010000048.1:0-4169 GCA_035650695.1 Opitutaceae bacterium | reverse complement strand
CTTTTTTCCCGCAATTCATCCTCGGCTACCTCGGTATGCCGCGGCGCGTCCATATGTATGCGCCCGAATTCCAGACCCTCAACGTCCTCTCCTCCGCCGGCGCGAGCATCCTTGGCATCGGCTACATCCTGCCCCTGGTTTATCTCACCTGGTCGTTTTTTCACGGACCCAAGGTCTCGTCCAATCCGTGGGATGCGACCGGTCTGGAATGGCAGACGGATTCGCCGCCGCCAGAGCACAATTTTGCCCAAATCCCGGTGGTGACGGCCGAGCCTTACAATTATCCGCCTCTCGCATGAGCCGCGCGCCCTCCCTTCCCTCGCATTTCAGCACGGTCGAGCAGCGCTCCGTCGCCAACCATCTCGGCTTGTGGACGTTTTTGGCCACGGAAATTCTCTTCTTCGGCGGGCTTTTCGTTTGCTACACCGTTTACCGCATCGCCTATCCGGCGGCGTTCGTCGCCGGCAGCCATCATCTGAATTTCTGGATCGGAACGATCAACACCGGGGTGCTGCTGACGAGCAGCCTGTTCATGGCGCTGGCTGACCGGGCGGTCAAACGGGACCGGCGCACGGCGTTGCGCTGGTGTCTGCTCGCCACCTGGCTGCTCGGAGCGGTCTTTCTCGGGCTCAAATTTTATGAATACGGGGAGAAATACCACGAACACCTCATCCCCGGCCCGAATTTTCAGCTCAACGGCCCGTGGAAGCCGCAGATCGAACTCTTTATTTTTCTCTATTTCACCATGACCGGCCTGCATGCCGTCCACATGATCGGCGGTCTGACCGCCCTGGCCTGGCTGCTCTGGCAGAACCACCGCGGGCGCCTCTCCCCGGAACATCCCGCCCCGGTGGAAATGGTCGGCCTTTACTGGCACTTCGTCGACTGCGTCTGGGTCTTTCTCTACCCGCTGCTCTATCTGATCATTCGCTGAAATGAATGCAGAAACCAAACTTTCGACCCTGATTGCCGTTTACCTGGCGCTGATCATCCTGCTGGTCCTGACCGCGCTGGCCACGGCCCTCCCGCCGGGACCGTGGAGCACGCCGCTCGCCTTGCTCATCGCGGTGGCAAAAATGGCCATCATCTTCGCCTACTTCATGCGGCTGCGCTGGGAGGGCGGCCTGGTGCGGCTGTTTGCCTCCGCCGGATTTTTCTGGCTCGCCATTGCCGGGGTCCTGACCCTGGCCGATTATCTCACCCGTCACGAGTTGTGAGGCCCGGCTTCACACGTTTTCGCTCTTCACCCATTGAATGGCGTAACGGACCAGGTCCGAGCCGTGTTCAAGTGGCAGCTTCATCTTCAAGTGCTCGCGGTAGGAATCGATCGTCTTGACGCTGAGGTTGAGCTTGGCGGCGATCTGTTTCGTGCTGAAACCGTTGCCGATGAGCTGAAAGACCTCCATTTCCCGGTCGCTCAGAAGCTCGACGGGAAGAATGACCTCGTCGTCCTTTTTGCTGCTGACCAGGCGATGGAGCATTTTCTCCTTCATCCGGTCGCTGAGATAAAGTTCGCCGTCGAGCACCCGATGAATCGCGGTGCGGATCTTGTCGCTCGCCTCATTTTTCATGATGTAGCCGCGGGCGCCGGCGCGCAGCGCGCGCTCGGCGTAGAGGCCTTCGTCGTGCATCGACATCACCAGCACCGGGAGGTCCGGCTTCAACGCCTTGATGTTTTTCATCAGTTCAATGCCGCTCATCGCCTTGAGGGAAATGTCGATGACGGCCAAGTCGGGAGAAAGCTGGTTGACCAACTCGAGCGCCTGCGGCGCGCTGTCGGCTTCGCCGCAAACGGTCAGGTTTCCCTCCTGGTTGATGAGCATGGCGATGCCTTCGCGGGTGATGGGATGATCATCGACCAACAACACGCGAAATTTGGCCCGGAGATTTTTATCAGAAGAGTTTTTTTCGATTTTCGGTGAGACTGCTTGCTTCATAATCAAGAGAAGGGCTGGGCGAAGACGCACTCCGCCCGCATTCCGCCTTCCGGCCGGCGAGTAATCCGGAAGGAGCCGCCGATCATGGCGGCGCGATATTCCATCAGGCGCAGGCCGAGGCGGCGATTGTCCGACAAGGCGGCGGGGTCGAAACCGCAGCCGTTGTCTTCGATGGCGAGATAAGCCCGATCGAGTGTGATGACGATTTTGTCGGCTGAGCTGTGCCGGAGCGCGTTGTTCACCGCCTCCTGGGCGATGCGATAAAGATGGAGCGCCACGTGCTGGGGCAGGCGCAAGGGCTGGCCGGTGGGATGAAAACGACACTTTACCCGGTGCAGACGCTGCACCTGAAAGGTGAAATCCTCCAGGGCGGAGCAGAGACTGCCCACCTCGATCTGCACGGGACAGAGCCCGCGGGCGAAGCCGCGGGTCATGTCGATGGCGGCGTTGATCAAACTGGCCACCGTTGCCGCCTGGGCGGAATGGGGAGAGTTTTCCGCCCGCAATTTTTCGCCCAAGGCCGCCGCCATGCAGGCCGTGCCCGTGAGATGCTGGCCCAGTCCGTCGTGGAGATCGGCCCCAATCCGCTGCTGCTCGGCGTCGCTGATGTCGATCAGCCGGCGTTCCAAATTTTTCCGGTTGGTCACGTCGCGCCCGAAAAAAACCACGGCACTGGTGCGGCTGGCATCGGGAAAGGCAAAAAATTCAATGTGCCATTCCGCGTCAGCGCTGCCGCCATGGATCTCGCAATTGGCCGGCGTCCCCCCGACTGCCTTGGCGATGGTGTCGGCGGCGGCGGGATAAAGCTCGGCAAAAAGGCGTCCCATCAAGCGCCCCGGCATAATTCCCTGGGCGGCCAGCCCTCGTCCGGAAATTTCCACCACCCGCCCGGCGGCGTCGAGCCGCCCCACCGTGACCGGAAGATTGTCGGTGATCGCGGCCAGCAGCTGGCCCTCGCGTTTCCGTGCCACCTCCACCTCGCAGCGCAATTTTTTCTGGCTTTCCCAAAGCACGGAGAGTGTTCGGGCGTGGCGCACCGCACTGCGGACCGAGTGCTCAAGGCGGACGGCGTCCAGCGTGCTTTTAGGAAGACAATCCACCACTCCCGCCATCGCCATCGCTTCCGTGACGTCCAGCTCGTCCTCCTCCGTCAACAGAATGATGGGGCGGATCGTCCCGGACATGCGGGCAATGCGGAAAAGATCGGTGCCAAACCGCGCACTCAGGGCATATTCAAGTAAAATGACATCATGGTTGCCGCCACGCGCAGAAAGAAGTCCATCCTTGAAGCTGGAGGCCCACTTGATACAATAGCGCTCGGGATCCGGCTCTTGCAGGCGATCCATGATGGGCGCGAGATCAGAAGGGCGCTCATCCACCACCAAAAGACGGATGATTTGGGTGTGGGAGAGTTTTGTGATCGTCGCCATGGCTAGGTTCCGAGCTGCATTCTTGCGGCGGGCATCCACGCAGGGCACAGACAGAGGCTCGGAGAATTGGTGCGGCAGGAAGTTCAACTTTTTTTACTATCTTTAAGTTTTTTTCCGGGGGGGCAGTCAGGTTTTCCCTTGGGTAAAACGGGTCCCCTCCCCTCGGCCAAAACAGGCCTCCCTCGTGCAAAAAATGCATCGCGCCATCATGCGCGATGCACTCCTCGGCCTCCTCCGGTCATCCCCGTCCGCGGGTCAGGACATGGGTTTGACCACGATGTTATTTCTGACGTCTTTGACGCCGGGAACAGCCGCAGCCACCTCGGCTGCGCGATTTTTTTGTTCAGCGGTGTCAACAAAACCGCTCAGCTGGACGACGCCTTGGTAAGTGTCGACCTTCACCTCGCGCGCCTTAACCGTGTCGTCATTGACTAAATTGGCCTTCACCTTGGTCGTGATGGCGGAATCGTCAAGATAGGCGCCGGTGCTCTGCCGGGTGGAAGTGGCAGCGCAACCGGGAAAAATAACCGTCGCCGCTGTCGCGAGTGCAAGCGAGGCGATGAAAGCGTGGGGAATAAGCTTCATTTTCATGGTCGGTCGGAGGGTTAATCTCGGATTACCGGACGCCACTGGACGGCTGAATGTAACCGCGGCCGGAGGATGCCACAATAGAGGCAAACCGGGCGGGAAAGCCCGGAGGTCTCCCTCACCCGGCAATGGGACAGCCGCCCCATGCCTCACCGGTGATTTCCGGCGAATTAGAGGCGCAACGCTTCGCGTGCGGCACGCTCCCCGCTGGAGA
>DASRHD010000047.1:0-56785 GCA_035650695.1 Opitutaceae bacterium | reverse complement strand
CTGCGACGCGAACCGCGCCCGGCCGATTGGGAAAAGGATCTGCGCACCGGGTTGGACATCATCGTGGCGAGAGCGGAAGCCCTGGGCCGTTTTCTCCAGGCTTATGCGAACCTCGCACGCCTGCCGCCGCCCGCGTTCGCCCCCTGCGATCTGGCGAAACTTGTCCAGCGCATCATTGCCCTGGAAACGCGTCTGCCGGTGTCTTCGCCGGGCGGACCGCCGCTTGTCTTGCGCTGCGACGCGGCGCAGATCGAACAGGCGCTCATCAATCTGACCAGAAACGCGGTCGATGCGGCGCTCGAACAGCGCGCCGCCGGCCGCCCTAAGGCGGGCGTGCGCGTGGGCTGGCGGCAAAACGGCGGAATGGTTGAAATCCGCGTGGAGGACGACGGACCCGGCGTCGCCCAGACCGCCAATTTATTCGTTCCGTTCTTCACCACCAAGCCTGACGGTTCCGGCATCGGCCTAGTGCTTTGCCGGCAGATCACGGAGAATCATGGCGGTTCGCTCGATTTGAATAATCGCGACGACGGGCCTGGCTGCACCGCCATTTTGCGCCTGCCCCTGACCGGACATCCATCATGACCTTCCCACTTTTGGGACGACGGCGTCCCGCAACCGGTTAAATTCAGCCGAGACTGTTTGCGCATGAAATATATTAGTCGTTAATATAAAATCGGTTGTGCACCGATTTTAGTACTGGCACAGCGCCTGCAAATAACGAGGCAAGCCATGGATATTCCGCGTCCATCCCAAGCCAAGGCCAAGTTCAGAAAACGCCTGCTCGCCGCCGGTGCGACGGTGCTGGCGCTCACTGGCATCACGATCGGACTCGCGCGGCTCAAGCCCGCCGTGCCCTCGGTCGAGCGCAGCCTGGTCTGGATCGACAGCGTGAAACGCGGCTCCATGATCCGCGAGGTGCATGGCCTGGGCACACTGGTGCCGGAGGACATCAGCTGGATTCCGGCGCGCACCGAGGGACACGTGGATCGCATCGTCCTGAACCCCGGCGCCACCGTGGCACCGGACAGCATCATCCTCGTGCTGAGCAATCCCAACGTCGAGCAGGCGGCGATCGATGCCGATTCCCAGCTCAAGGCCGCCGAAGCCGACCTGGAAAACCTGCGCGTGCAGTTGCAGAGCAGCGAACTCCAGGCCGAGTTCGACGCGGCCAACGCCAGGGCGAATTACAATCAGGCCCGTCTCAGGGCCGAGGTCACCGCCCAGCTTTTCAAGGAAGGACTCGAGTCCGATCTCAACGTGCAGCTTTCCAGGGTCACCGCCGAACAGGCCGAGGCAGTCAACTCTATCCAGCAGAAGCGCTGCGCCTTCGCAAAGGAGTCCATGGCGCCACAACTGGCTTCAAAACAAGCCACGGTGGACCAGCTCCGGGCCCAGGCGAAACTCCGCCACGCGGAAGCCGATGCCCTCAATGTTCGGGCGGGCATGCACGGCGTCCTGCAACTGGTGCCGGTGGAGGTCGGCACACGCGTGCAGCCCGGCACCAACCTCGCGCGCGTGGCGGATCCGACGCGCCTCAAGGCCGCGGTGCAGATCGCCGAAACCCAGGCAAGGGACATCCAGATCGGCCAACCCGCGACAATCGATACGCGCAACGGCATCGTCACCGGCCGGGTCGCGCGCATCGATCCTTCCGTCCAGAACGGCACGGTCACGGTGGATGTGACCCTGGCCGGCGCGCTGCCCCGGGGCGCGCGCCCCGATCTTTCGGTCGACGGCACGATCGAGCTCGAACGGCTCGAAGACGTCGTTTACGTGGGCCGGCCCGCCTTCGGCGAGGAGAAAAGCACCGTGGGCATCTTCAAACTCGATTCCGGCGGCGTTTACGCCGCACGCACGCAGGTGGAACTCGGCCGCAGTTCCGTCAATACGATCGAAATCGTCAAGGGCCTCCAGCCCGGCGACCGCGTGATCCTTTCCGACATGTCCCAATGGGACGCCAACGACCGCATCAAACTCAACTAGGCCATGAACGAATCCCTCATCAAACTCGAAGGCATCACCAAGGTCTTTCTCACCGACGAGGTCGAGACCCACGCGCTCGCCGGCATTCACCTGGACATCCGGAAAGGAGAGTATCTTTCCGTCGCCGGCCCCTCCGGCTGTGGCAAGTCGACCCTGCTTTCGATCCTCGGCCTGCTCGACACACCCTCCGACGGCACCTACCTGCTCAACGACCGCCCGGTGCAGACGCTCGCGCTGGCCGAACGGGCGCGCATCCGCAACCGCGAGATCGGCTTCATCTTCCAGTCGTTCAATCTCATCGGCGACCTGACCGTTTACGAGAACGTCGAGCTTCCGCTCACCTACCGAGGAATGGCCGCGAGCGAGCGCAAGCAACGGGTGACCGAGGCGCTGGAAAAAGTCGGCATGGGCCATCGCGCGAAGCACCTGCCCTCGCAGCTCTCCGGCGGACAGCAGCAACGCGTCGCCGTGGCCCGCGCGCTCGCCGGCCATCCGGCTGTGCTGCTGGCCGACGAACCCACCGGCAACCTCGATTCCAAGAACGGCGAAGCCGTGATGGATCTGCTCGCCGAACTGCATCGCGCCGGTGCGACGATCCTCATGGTCACGCACGACGCCCGCTTCGCCCGCCACGCCGACCGCACCGTGCACCTCTTCGACGGCCGCATCGTGGACGAGCAGGTCGCGAGCAAGAACTGAAGCCCATGCTTTCCGATCTCCGCTACGCCCTCCGGCAACTCGCAAAATCGCCCGGCTTCACGACGGTTGCTTTGCTCACCCTCGCGCTCTGCATCGGGGCCAACGTCGTCATCTTCGCCGTCGTCGATGCCATTCTGCTCCGTCCGTTGCCGTTTCCCGAGGCGGACCGGCTCGTGATTGTCACGAAGGACTACCCGGGAGCCGGGATTAGCCGGGCCGACGGTTCGCTGCCCAACTACTATGATTGGCGCACGGGCATTCCCGCCTTTGCTTCGGTCTCCGCCGAGCGCAATGGCAGCGTCATAATCGGTTCCGGCGACGCTCCAAGCAGCGTGCTCTGCGGGCGAGTATCCTCGGAGTTTTTTGCCACTTTGGGAATCAAGCCGGCGCTGGGACGATTCTTTACCGAAGAAGACACGAATAAATTGGGGGGCAATGCCGTGGTGCTGACCGATGCCTATTGGCGCAGCCATTTCAATGCCGACCCGGACATTCTTGGCCGTGAGCTTCGGGTTGATGGCCAGAACGCTCCCATCGTAGGCGTCTTACCCCGTGATTTTCGTTACCTCTCCAGCCGTGCACAGCTGTACTTTCCGCTGGCTTCTCCAGTCAGAGAGCGCGCCGTCGATCGCCGACACACCGGCAACACGCGCGTCATCGCTCGCCTGGCGCCCGGTGCTTCCCTCGAGACCGCGCAGGCGCAGATTCGCGCCCTTGATGCCCGCCAACTCGCCGACGATCCCGTGGCGACTCAACTGCAGGCAGCCGGTTATCGTGCTTCGGTGTCTTCGCTCCACGCCGATCACGTGCGTTCGGTGCGTCCGACGCTCGTGCTATTGCAAGCGGGCGCTCTTTGCCTGCTGCTCATCGGCGGCGTGAACTTGGTCAACCTCCTCCTGGTTCGGGCCAGCGGGCGGACGCGGGAATTCGCGGTACGTCAGGCGCTCGGTGCCGCTTGTCGCGACGTGATACGCGAGGTTCTGGTAGAGACGCTGTTGCTGAGCATCCTCGGCGGCACGGTTGGCATAGTGGCGGGCGCGTTTGGCGTCGATTTGTTGTCGATCCTCGGCACGAACGAACTCCCGCTCGGGGCGCAAGTGACGTTTGACGGGCGCGTCGCCGCCGTGGCCTGGCTCGGCTCACTCCTCGTGGGCGCTGCTCTCGCTGTCCCCATTATCTGGTTCAATTTGCGCCAGCCCGTCGCGCTCGCGCTGCAATCCGGCTCTCGCGGCGGGACTTCCGGTCGCGCCGCCCAACGTCTGCGCCAGAGCTTCATCGTTGCGCAAATTGCCCTCGCGTTCGTGCTGTTGGCCGGCGCCGGCTTGCTCGGCGTCAGCCTGCATCGCGTGCTCGCCGTTTCGCCGGGTTTCCAGCCCGAGCATGTTTTCGCCGGCCGGCTCAGTCTTCCCGGTAATCGTTACAAGGATACAACGAGTCGCCTGGATTTCGAGCAACGGTTGCTCAGCGAATTGCAGGCGCAGCCGGGTGTGGAGTCCGTGGCGGCGACGACGGCGGTCCCTTTCACGCCGGAGGCCGTGACGAACTCGTCGGTGGTCACGGTGGAAGGATACGCGGCTCGCCCGGGCGATTCGATTCGCGCGCACCGCTGTTTCTGGATCAATGGTGATTTTGGATCGACGCTCGGGATTCCGTTGCGCGCGGGTCGTTGGCTGGAAGCGGCGGACCAGAGCAGCCGTCAGCGAGTTTGCGTCGTGGACGAGGCGTTTGCTCAACGTTACTGGCCGAAAGGCGACGCGATCGGCCGCCGCTTCACCAAGGATGCCACCTTCCAGGAAGCCGACAACTTCACCATCGTTGGCGTGGTCGGGAATGTGAAAACAACCGAACTCGCCGAAACCTCGCCACTGGGTTCGATCTACTTTCCCTACCGGTATAATGCCAATCGCACGATCACGATCGTCGTGCGGACCCGTCTCGCGCCGGCCGCCATAACCTCAACGCTGCGAAAAACGGTGCAACGCCTCGATCCGGAACTCCCGGTCGACGACATCCGATCCATGCAGGGCTACATCGACGACAGCCTGATCCAACGGCGCTCCTCCGCGCTGCTCACCAGCCTCTTTGCGGCGGCAGCGCTGGTGTTGGCGGCCATTGGCACCTACGGCGTGCTGAGTTACGCCGTCGCGCAACGTCGCCGCGAGTTCGGTATCCGTCTGGCGATCGGTGCGCAGCGGCATGACGTGTTGCGACTCGTGCTCGGGGGCGGTCTTCGCCTCGTCGCGCTTGGCGTGGCGCTCGGTCTCGCGGGATCCTTTGCGATGGCGACCGTGCTCAACACGCTCCTCTTCGGTGTCACGGCTCAAGATCCGGGCGTCTTCGCCGGCATCGCGCTTCTGCTACTCGCCGTCACCAGCATCGCCTGCCTGCTGCCCGCATTCCGCGCCACGCGCGTCGATCCAATCGAAGCCCTCCGCGCCGAATAACGGTTGAAGTTCAAACCACCGAATCCACCTCACCGTCCGGCATCTGACCGCTGACTTCTGATCTCTGACTTCTGTTTTCCGCCCTCCGGCTCTCGACTCTCAACTTTTTCCCATGCTCTCCGACCTCAAATACGCCTTCCGCCAGCTCGCGAAGTCGCCCGGCTTTACCGCCGTCGCCGTGCTCACGCTCGCGCTCGGGATCGGGGCGAATACCGCGATGTTCAGCATGCTCAACCGGGTTGTGTTGAAACCCCTGCCTTATGCCAACAGCGCGCAACTCGACAGCATCGAACGCACAACCGCGCAGAATGCTGATGGCCGTGTGTCGCCGGCTGATTTTCTCGATCTCCAGCGGGAGATGCACGGCTATGGTGAGATCGCCGCTTTCGCTTATGGAGATACCAGCCTGTCGGAACCCGGACAGCCCGCCGAGGTGGCCAAGGCCGTCCGCACCTCGGCGAATTTCTTTTCCACGCTCGGAGTGAGGCCGCAGCTCGGTCGTGGCTTCCTGGCGCGGGAGGACGCGCCGGGCAACGATCGCGTCGTGATCATCAGTCAACGTTGCTGGCAGAACCGCTTCGGCGGCAGGACCGATATCATCGGCCGCACCCTGCGCATCGACGGCGAGCCGCATGAAATCGTGGGAGTGCTGCCCGCCTCGTTTAACGATTTCCGCCATCTTGGCGGGATCGATCTGTTTCGGCCGCTGGCTCTCGACCGGCAGAAGTCCGCCGACCGTCGCAGCCTGGTTCTCCGCCTGATCGGCCGGCGTTCCAGCCGGCTTTCTCGCTCCGAAGCCGCGGGTTTTATCGCCAATTTTGGCGCGCGCCTCGCCGCCGACCATCCGGAAGTCGATGCCGGCAACACCTGGCGTGCCGTGCCGCTCAACGACTCGGTCGTGCCCAAGGCCGGTGTCGTGATGATGCCGATGCTGGTCGGCCTTTCCGGCTTTGTGCTGCTCATCGCGTGTTCCAATTTGGCGAATCTCCTGCTGGTCCGCACGATCGCGCGCGCTCGTGAATTTGCGGTGCGCTCCGCCCTGGGCGCCTCGCGCCTGCAGTTGCTGCGTCCCCTGATCATGGAGTCGCTGTTGCTGGCCCTCGCCGGGGGCTTGTGCGCCATCGTTGTCGCGCGCTGGAGCACGGATTACCTCTCCGTCCGCGCCACCGTGGACAACGGCGAGAGAATCGTGTTCACCCTCGACGGGCACGTGCTCGGCTGGGCGCTGGCGGCATCGCTCGTCACGGCCGTCGCCTTCGGATTGGCTCCGGCACTTTTTGCCATGCGGCTTGGCCTGAATGAAACGCTCAAGAGCGGTGGCCGCGGCACGACGGGCGACCGCGGCCATCGGCACTTCCGCGACGTTCTCATCGTCGGCCAGTTTGCCCTCGCGATGGTTTTGCTTGCCGGGGCCGCCCTCTTCATCCGTGGAGTCGATGAGCTGAACAGCCGTCGAGCCGGCTGGAATTCCGAATCGCTCATCACCGGCACCGTCGTGCTCCCGGCCGCCGGCTACCCTGATGCGGAGAGAATGAACGCCTTCCACCGGCTCATCGTGGAACGTCTCGAAGCCCTCCCGGGCGTCGTCTCCGCCAGCATTTCGTCGTACACCCCCTTCTTCAAATGGTACGAGGCCCGCCCGTATTTGGTCGAAGGCCGGGAGCCTCCGGCGCCGGGGCATGAACCCACGGCCGTCGTCAACGGCGTCACGCCGCGTTATTTTGAGACCGTCGGCACGCGCGTGCTCGCCGGGCGCGCCTTCACCGAGCGCGACACCGCGGGCACGGGAAAAGTTTTCATCATCAACCAAACCATGGCCGCGGGACTTTTCGGCAAGGAAAACCCGATCGGGCGGCGCCTCGCCACCGCCGGTGGCCCCAATCTCCAATGGGGCGAGATCGTCGGCGTCGTGGCTGACGTAACATCCGTGGTTCCCAATCCGGGACCGGTGACGTTTCAACTCTACCAACCCTTGGCCCAGGAGCCGCGCCGCCAAAACGAAATCGCCGTGCGCATCGCCGGCGTCTCGTCCGCCACCGTTGTCGCCAGTATCCGCCAGGCGATGGCGGATCTCGATCCGGACCTGCCGGTGCGAAACCTCCAGACCGCCGATGAGACCATCTACCAGGCGAATTTCCAGCTCGGCATCATCCGCGAAATCCTGGGCTCAATCGCGGCGCTCGGACTCGGTCTCGCCTCGCTCGGCATCTACGGCGTCATCGCCTGCACGATGGCCCAGCGTGCCGGCGAATTCGCCATCCGCCTCGCCTTGGGCGCGAGTGCCCAGGGCATCACCCGCCTCGTGCTGACTGCCGGGGTGAAACTGGCCCTGCTCGGGTCGGCGCTCGGCCTGCTCTGCGCGCTGGTTGTTTCGCGCCTCATCGCCACCGGATTTCCCGGCATGCACTTCAACAGTCCGCCGGTGCTGATTGCCACCATCTGTTTCCTCATCGCCGTTGCGCTGGTCGCCTGTTGGCTGCCCGCCCGTCGGGCGGGGAGGATTGATCCGATGATCGCATTACGCACCGAGTGATCGCCTCGTTTTCCAATCCTGTTTACCCATGCGCTCTCTCCTCCTCCTCCTCTTCATCGCCGCCGTCGCCAAGGCGGCGGTTTCCCCCGAAAAAATCGAAACCATCCGTGGGCTGCTTCGAGACCACAAAGTCGCCGAAGCCGAGTCCGCCACGCGCGCCGTGATCGCCGCGGACCCGAACGAGGCCGAAGGCTATGCCCTGCTTGGCAGCATCAGCCTGGCCAAGGGCGATCCCAACGCCGCCGTCACGGCCTGCGAGAAGGCGGTGGAGCTTGCCCCTCAGAACAGCGAATATCGCCGCCAGCTCGGCGAGGCCTACGGTTTCACCGCGCAAAAGGCCGGGATTATAACCAAGATGAGCTGGGCGAAAAAATGCCGCCTCGCCTACGAGAAGGCCGTCGAACTCGACCCGCAAAACCTCAACGCCCGCAGCAGCCTGATGATGTTCTACCAACAGGCGCCCGGCATCATCGGCGGAAGTGCCGAAAAAGCCTACGCCCAAGCCGGGGAGATCAAGAAGATCGACGCCAGCCAGGGCCGCACCGCCTACGCCATGCTCTACATTGGCGAGAAAAAATATGCGGAAGCGTTCACCGAGCTGGAAGAAGCACTCAAGGCCGCGCCCGAAAACTACCTCGCGCTCTACCAATTCGGCCGGCTTGCCGGTATGACGGGTGAACGCATGGACCACGGCGTCGAGGCGCTCCAAAAGTGCCTCACGCTCTCGCCGCCTCCGGGCGCGCCGGGATACGATGCCGTCCACTGGCGCCTGGGCAACCTCCGGGATAAACAGGGCGACAAGAAAGCCGCCCGCGCCGCCTACGAAGCCGCCCTCGCCATCAACCCGGGCTACCAACAAGCCAGCGACGCGCTCAAGAAGCTCGATGCGAAATGAAGTCGTAGCCAGCCGCAATCCATACTGCAGGAGACCCCCATGAACTCAATCCAGACAACCGCCCGGCGGGCAGGATTCCTCTACCTCCTGCTCGCGATCACGGCACCGTTCAACGAAATCTATATTCCCCGCGCCTTCCTCGTCACCGGGGATCCGGCCGCCACGGCGCATGCCATCATGGCGGGCGAACTGACCTTCCGCCTCGGCATTTTCAGCGGACTCGTTGCCCGCATCGTTTTTCTCTACCTGGCCCTGACCCTCTATGAACTGTTCCGGGACGTGGACCGAAAGCAGGCGGGGCTGTTAGTGGTGTTGGTGGCCGTCGCCGCCGCCATCGGCATTGTCAATCTCGTCAATCAAATCGCGCCGCTCATCTTCCTGAGGGGCCCTGAATACGCTGCGGCTTTCACGCCGCCGCAACTGAACGCCCTGGCCATGGGCTTCCTGAGATTATATCGCCAGGGAATTCCCATCGCGATGATCTTTTGGGGCCTGTGGCTCTTCCCCTTCGGGCGGCTCGTCATCAAATCCGGGTTCTTCCCCAAGTGGCTCGGCCTTCTGTTGATTGTCGGTGGCGTCACTTATGTCGCGTTGAGTTTCACCGCCATCGTCCTGCCCGCCAGCCGATCGGTGGTCTCCCAGTTCGCGATGCCGTTTTACGCCGCCGGCGAATTGGCGATGATTCTCTGGTTGCTCGTGAAAGGAGCCAAGGTGCCGGAGGCACGACCGTCCCTTGTGAGCCAATGAAATTCTTTCACCAGCCTCGCGCCTTCTCTCCCCGCCACAGCTTCGATGGCCGAAGACGCCGTCCCATGCGCTTCGGCCCGATCGAAGTCCGCCACGCAGAATAAGCCGGCCCATTTTCCATGCTCTCCGACCTGAAATACGCTTTCCGTCAGCTGGCAAAATCGCCGTCGCATGCGATCATCATCGTCCTCACCACGGCCCTGGCGATTGCGGCGTGCACCGTCGTATTTTCCATCGTCAACACCATTGTCCTGCACCCCCTGGAAGGCCCGAATGCCGACCGCCAGATCCTCATCCGCCCGAAGGGATATGCCGGCGTGGGTTTTTTTTCGACGGATGGCCGGCATTTCGATGAGTGGGCGGCCCACGCGACTTCATTCGATGCGATTTGCGGCTTCTCCGGCTCCTTCGCCATGTGCACGACGGACGCCGGATCGTTTCGCATCGGAATGCGGGCGGTGCGGGGTGATTTTCTCGGCGTACTCGGAGTCAAGCCGGCGCGGGGGCGCGGTTTCCTGCCGGGGGAATTCGCGGAGGGCGGCAACAAGGTGGTGCTGATCAAAGAGCGTGTCTGGCGGCGGGCGTTGCCCCATGTCGCCGATCCCGTCGGCCACATTCTCCAGATCAACGAGGAGCCGTACACGATCATCGGCGTGCTGCCGTCGCTGACGGACGCCGACACCTTTACCGCCAGTCAGATCGACGTCTGGGTGCCGCTCACCCTGCAGAACCCGCAGCAGTCGCGATTTTCCGTCGTTTCCGAGGGGAGGCTCAAGCCCGCAGTGCCGATGGCCGTGGCCGAGGCGGAGCTCAATCGCCTGGCGGCCGCCGCCACGCCGGGCGACTCACGCCGGGCGAATTTCGGGTATACCTTGTTCAACAAGGGCGCGTTCATTTCCGCAAAAGCGGGTCCGATGCTTTGGTCGCTTTTTGGCGCGGTGGGCTGCGTGCTGCTCATCGCCTGTGCCAACGTCGCCAATCTCTTGCTGGCGCGCGCCACCGCCCGGCAGCATGAGATCGCATTGCGCACGGCGCTCGGCGCGGGGCGCGGTCGGATCATGCGGCTCTTCATCACCGAGAGCCTTGTGCTAGCGTTGGCCGGAGGTCTTCTGGGCGTCCTTCTCTCGATTGGGGCGATCGATTTCGTGCGCGCCTCCGGGATTTCCAAGGTGCAGGAGATCGGGGAGGCGGGCTCGGGTTTATATCGTCTGCCTTACGTGCAGCTCGACTGGCAGGTACTGGGCTTCGCCGTGGTCGTGACGCTGGGCGCCGGCCTGCTCTTCGGCATTGCCCCGGCGTTTCTCGGCTCGCGGATCAACCTCACGGCGGCGATGAAGGAAAGCGGCCGCGGCTCGACGGAAGGTCGAGGCATTGGGCGCTGGCAAAGTGCCTTTGTCATCGCGGAAATCGCGCTGGCTGCCGTGCTGCTGGTCGGCGCCAGTGTTTTCATGCGCAGTTTTCTCGCGGCGACGGCCGTGGATCCGGGATTCGAACCAAGCCATGCCGTTACGTTCAGCTACATGCTGCCGCCGCGGCAGTACGCGCAGACCGGGGCCTGTGTCGCATTTGGACAACGGCTCGTCGAGCGGCTGCACGAACTACCGGGTGTGCAGGCGGTGGCGACGGGCGACACCCTGGCCATCAGCCATTACCCGGCGACGCAACCATTTGATATCGACGGCGACCCGAAGCCGGAAAGCGAACGGGCCAACGCCGCGGTCATGGGAGCCTCGCCGGAGTATTTCGCGGCAGTCGGGGTTCCCCTGCTGCAGGGGCGCGCGTTCGCGGCCTCGGATGTCAAAATAAATGCGTTGCCGACTGCGGTCGTGGTCAATGCGGCGCTTGCCCGCCACCATTTTCCCAACGGAAACGCCGTTGGCCGGCGCTTGGCGCTCTACGGGCGACGAGGATCGATCACGGTGGAAATCGTCGGCGTCGTCGGCGACATCCGGCAGAACGGCCCGGAAAAGGGGATTACGGATCAAATTTACTACGCGCTCGATTTTACCGGCTCGAAACAGAAAGTGATTATCCGTGGCGAAGGCGATCCCGCCGCATTGCTGGCAACCGTGCAATCGCAGCTGCGGAAGCTGGAGCCGGGCATCGTGATGGTTGATTCCGCCCCATTGCAGGCCCAGCTGGACAACTTGCTCTCGCAACGGCGATTCACGGTGCAACTGCTCACGATCTTTTCCGTGCTCGCGTTGGTAATCGCCACCGTCGGCATCTACGCCGTCGTGGCGTACAACGTGGCGCAGCGCACGAGCGAAATCGGCATCCGCATGGCGTTGGGAGCGCAGTCCCGCGATGTGCTGCGCATGATCCTGCGCCAAGGCGCCCGCCTGGCGGGAGCGGGACTCGTGCTTGGACTCGGTATCGCGCTGGCCGCCGGCCGGCTGATCGAAGCGATGCTTTTCGAAACCAGCGCGCGCGATCCTTTGGCGTTCACCATCGTCGCGGCCGTGCTCACCACCGTGGCCCTGCTTGCCAGCTGGATCCCGGCCCGGCGCGCCGCACATGTGAACCCGATCGACGCCCTCCGCGCCGAATAACGATTGAAGTTCAAACCACCGAATCCACCTCACCGTCTGGCATCTGACACTCAACTTTTCCCATGCTCTCCGACCTCAAATACGCCTTCCGCCGACTCGCCAGGAGTCCGGGATTTACTGCGGTCGCCGTGCTCACGCTTGCCTTGGGGATCGGGCCGAACACGGCCATCTTCAGCTTCTTTTACGGCGTTCTGCTCCGGCCGCTTCCCTTCGACGATCCGGATCGCCTGGTGATCTTCCAACAGGCTCCGGCAGGAAGCGGCTCGATCCGGGTCAACGGAGTCGGTCTTTTTGCCGCCGACTATCTCGACATCCGCAAACATTCACAGAGCCTGGCCGATGCCGCGACCTACACGGCTTTTGGCAGCGCGGTTACCGGCGTCGGATCTCCGGACGTGGTTGGCTGCGCGGTGGTCAGCGACAATTTTTTTGCCGTGCTTGGCGCCAGGGCGTTCGT
This sequence comes from Opitutaceae bacterium, assembly GCA_035650695.1. GTDB lineage: Bacteria > Verrucomicrobiota > Verrucomicrobiia > Opitutales > Opitutaceae > DASRHD01. The sequence goes on along the minus strand of DASRHD010000047.1, from coordinate 44,472 downwards.
CGGCCGTGTATTCACGCCGGAAGACGTCCGGCTTGGCTCCGGGCGCCTTGCCGTGTTGAGCTACGACTACTGGCGGAGCAAGTTTGGCGGCGGCAACGACGCGATCGGCCGGCATTTCGCGATCAACGGCGTGGACTTCGTCGTCATGGGGGTCATGCCACCCGACTATCGGTTTCCGAACGAAGCCGGAATCTATGTCAGCCCCGCGGGGCAGGTGCCGGAGAGCTACGTCGGGGCCGCGGCTTTCGACGCCAACGGCCGGGGCAACTATCTACGAACAATTGTGGCTCGTCTGCGACCCGGCGTGTCGGTCGACCGCGCGCAAGCAGAGCTGGCGGCATTGGTGCGCGCCTTGCCCAATCCCAACCAGATGAACCGGCCGGTGTACCTCGTAACCATGCGCCACCAGACGGTCGGTCAGATTCGGCCGATTCTCGGCACATTATTTGGCTGTGTCGGCCTCGTCCTCCTCATCGCCTGCCTCAACATTGCCAATCTTCTCCTCGTCCGGGCCACGGCGCAGCAGCGGGAAATGGGCATACGGATGGCTTTGGGCGCCAGCCGTTGGGCCGTGGCGTGCCACGCGCTGACGGAAAGCCTGCTGCTGGCCCTGTTCGGCGGCGTCCTCGGAGTCTTGATCGGTCTCGGCGGAACGAGGCTGCTGCTCGCCCTCGCGCCCACCAGCATTCCCCGTCTGGCGGCGGTACGCGTCGACGGGGAAGTGCTCGCCTTCGCCCTGGGCCTGTCGCTCCTGACCGGAATCGCCTTCGGCCTTGCCCCCGCCCTGGAAATCTCCTCGTCCGATCCCAACCGGGCCCTGGCCGGTGCCAGCCGGGGCGGAACGACCGGCGTGCAACGACGCCGCTTGCGCTCAACGCTTGTCGCGATCGAAGTTTCCGTCTCCCTCGTTCTGCTTGTCGCCGCCGGACTGTTGCTCCGAAGCTTCCATCGCCTGCAGGCCGCATCCTGGGGTTTTGAGTCGGCCCGTGTGATTTCCATGCGCGTCGGATTCTACAATCCGCGGTTTGGCGAGGAAGAGTCCCTCCGCTCGGTTTATACCCGGCTTCAAGCCGAGCTTGGCGCTGAGCCCGGTTTCGAATCGGTCGGCCTGAGTTCGGACCTTATCGGCAACGCTTACTGGAGTGGACCGTTTGTTCCCGAAGGCCATGTCTTCCGCAGTCGCGCGGAAACGCCGGTCGCCAACCGCCACGGGGTCAGTCCCGACTATTTCCGCACGGTCGGAATCAGGTTGATCCAGGGAAGATACTTCACCGCCCAGGATAATGAACACGGTCCGCCGGTCGTGATTGTTGATTCGGCGCTCGCACGCAAATTTTTTTCCGACGGCCAGGCCATCGGCAAGCACATCGACGGAGCGGAAATCGTCGGAATCGTCAACGACGTGAAAAGCAATGGTCCCGAGGCCGGACCTGGCATGGACCTCTATTTCCCTCTGTCCCAGAGATTGTTTGCCAGTGCTTTCATCACCATCCGGACGACGCTTGCTCCCGTTGCCTGTGTCGCCGTCGCCAAGCACGTGCTGCAGCAGATCGACCCTTCCGTACCTGTCTCAAACGTCACAACAATGGACGACGTGGTGGCGAAACCGGCCCTGGGCCGCCGGTTTCCTCTCATCCTGATCGGCGCCTTTGCCGGCCTCGCCCTGCTTCTGGCCTCAATCGGAATCTACGCCGTGGTCTCCTATTCGGTCGCGCAGCGCACCCGGGAAATCGGAGTGCGGATGGCTCTCGGAGCTCAGGCTCGCGGAGTGACGCGCCTGATCCTGCGCCAAGGCGCGATCCCGATCGCGACCGGCCTCGCCGTCGGCCTGGGTGCCAGCGTGTTCACGGCCTTCACCATCCGCAAAATGCTCTTTGAAGTACCACCTTACGACGCCGTCACGTTTGCGGCGGTCCCGGCGCTCCTTGCTGCCATCGCCTTGTTTGCCTGCTGGATCCCGGCCCGGCGCGCCGCACGCGTGAACCCGATCGAAGCCCTCCGCGCCGAATAGGTTTTTTCCCATGCTCTCCGACCTCAAATACGCCTTCCGCCAGCTCGCGAAGTCGCCTTCGCATGCGATCATCATTGTTCTCGCGACGGCCTTGGCGATCGGCGCGTGCACTGTCGTGTTCTCGATCGTCAACACGATCGTTTTGCATCCATTGAACGGAGTTCATTCCGACCGCGTGGTGCTCATCCGGCCCAAGGGATATGCCGGGGTTGGTTCAGTTTTTTCGGATGGCCGGCATTTCGACGCATGGATGGCTCATGCCACCTCGTTCGAAGCGTTGTGCGGGGTGGCCGGATCTTTTGCGATGAGTTCGACGGGGGGTGAGGCGTTTCGCATCGGAATCCAAGAAGTGCGGGGGCAACTGCTCGACGTAAGCGGAATCAAGCCGATCCGTGGTCGCGGATTCCTGCCGGAAGAATTCACCGCCGGACGGAACCGGGTCGCCTTGATCAAGGAGCGCCTCTGGCGGAAAGCCTTCCCCGACGGCTCCGATCCGATCGGTCAGACTCTTCAAATCAACGACGAGCCGTACACGATCATCGGGGTGCTGCCGGCGACGGCGGACGCCGACACGTTTTCGGCAAGCCAGATCGACGCTTGGACACCGCTGGTTCCCGCGGCCACGCAGGACCCCAATCGGCCGCTGTTGATTGGCGCCGAGGCGCGGCTCAAACCCGGCGTGCCGATGGCGGCGGCGCAGGCAGAAATCAATCGATTGGCGGCCGCTGTCACGCCCGAGCAGTCGCACAATGCCAATTTTGGCTATGTGGTTCTCAACAAGGCCAAGTTCATCTCCTCCAAATCGGGACCGATGCTTTGGTCGCTGCTTGGGGCGGTGGGATGCGTGCTCCTCATTGCCTGTGCGAATATCGCCAATCTCTTGTTGGCGCGCGCCACCGCTCGGCAGCATGAGGTCGCGTTGCGCGCCGCGCTCGGCGCGGGCCGTGGTCGGCTCGTACGGCTTTTCATGATAGAGAGCCTCGTGCTGGCATCGTTCGGCGGCATTCTCGGCCTCGCCATTTCGGCGGGAGCGATCAATCTCGTGCGCGCCTCCGGCGTGGCCAAGGTGCAGCAAATCGGCGAGGTGGGCACGGGGCTGTACCGCCTGCCGCAGGTACAACTCGACTGGCCGGTGCTCGGTTTCGCCTTTGCGGCCACCCTCATCGCTGGGTTGCTCTGCGGTGCCGCCCCGGCGCTGTTGGGTTCACGAATCAATCTCGTGGCGGCAATGAAAGAAAGTAGTCGCGGCTCGACGGAAGGCCGAGGCGTCGGACGTTGGCGGGGCATCTTCGTCGTGGCCGAGACGGCCCTGGCCGTGGTGCTGCTGATCGGCGCCGGTGTTTTTCTGCGCAGTTTTCTGGCGGCCACGGCGATCGATCCGGGTTTCGAGCCGAGCCAGGCGATTGCGTTCAACTACATGATCCCGCCCAAGCAGTACACAACTCCGGAAGCCTGCGTCGCGTTTGGGCAGCGTCTCATCGAACGCCTGCATGAGCTGCCCAACGTGCAGGCGGTCGGCACCGGGAACGTGTTCGCCATCAGCCCCTATCCGGCAAGTCAACCCTACAGTGTGGAAGGCCGGCCGAAGCCGGAAAGCGAACGCGCCCGCGCCATGATACTCGGCGCGTCACCCGAATATTTTTCGGCCGTGGGAGTGCCACTGCTCCAGGGACGCACCTTTGTCCCGTCGGATTCGAGAATAACCGGGATGCCGGGCGTCGTCATCGTCAACGCCACGCTCGCCCGTCACTGTTTCCCCAACGAAAATCCCGTAGGCAAACGGCTCGTCGTCTCTTCTCGGGCCAACGCGCCGACACAGGAGATTATCGGCGTCGTGGGAGACGTGCGCCAGAGCGGTCCCGAAAGCGCGATTGCCGACCAGATTTATTTCCCCTTCGCCACCACCGGCACCAAACACAAAGTCATCGTACGCGGACAAGGGGATCTCGCCGCACTGTTCGCGGCCATACAGGCGCAGGCCCGCAAAGTAGAGCCTGGACTCGTAATCGTCGACGTCGCTCCGCTGCAAGCGCAACTGGACAACCTGCTCGCGCAACGCCGATTCACGGCGCAATTGCTCACGCTATTTTCCGGGTTGGCGCTGCTCATCGCCGTCGTAGGAATCTACGCCGTGGTCGCCTACAATGTGGCCCGGCGCACGAGCGAAATCGGTATCCGCATGGCGTTGGGGGCCCAAGGCAGCGACGTGCTGCGCATGGTCCTGAGCCAGGGCGTGCGGCTCGTTGGCGCCGGTCTCCTCGTTGGGCTCGGCATCGCATTCGCTGCCAGCTGGCTGATCGAGGCGATGCTGTTCGAAACCAGCGCGCGCGACCCGCTCTCATTCATCGCCGTCCCGGTGGTGATAGCCGCCGTGGCCCTGCTCGCCTGCTGGATCCCCGCGCGCCGCGCCACGCGCGTCGATCCGGTCGAAGCCCTTCGCGCCGAATAACGGTTGAAGTTCAAACCACCGAATCCACTTCACCGTCTGGCATCTGACCACTGACTTCCGACCTCTGTTTTCCTCCCTCCGGCTCTCAACTCTCAGCTCCCGACTCCCAACTTTTTCCCATGCTCTCCGACCTCAAATACGCCTTCCGCCAGCTCGCCAAATCGCCCGGCTTCACCACCGTCGCCGTGCTCACCCTCGCGCTCGGCATCGGTTTCAGCACCTCGACCTTCAGCACCACAAATGCGTTTCTGCTGCGCGACGTGCCCTATCCCGAGAGCGGACGTCTCGTGCGCGTTTTTCGCACTTCGCGCCAGTCGCTCACCCGCCCGCATGCGCCGGGAAACATCATGGAGATCGGCGAAACAGCCGCCTCGTTCAGCGGGTTCGCCCTCTACAACGAGGACAATTACGCGCTCGGTGAACCGGGCCAGTCGGCCGAACAAGTCTCCGGCCTCGCGGTGACCGCGGACTTTTTCAATGTGCTCCGCGTGCAACCAGCCCTAGGCCGCGGCTTCGCGGCGGGCGATGATCAGCCGGACAAGGGCCGGATCGCCGTCATCACCCACCGCGCGTGGATGCGTCGCTACGGCGGCGATCCGGGCGTGATCGGCCGGACGGTGCGGCTGAACAGCCAGCCGTTCACCATCATCGGCGTGCTGCCGCCCGCATTCGAGGCACCGCTCGTGTGGGGACCGTCGGAATTCATCATTCCGCAGATCCAGTTCCCCGGTTTTCGGACGCAGCGCACCAACGCCTTCCTGCACTGCGTCGCTCGGCTCAAGCCCGGCGTCAGCCTCCACCAGGCGCAAGCCGAACTCGGGACCATCGCAACCCGGCTCGCGAAGGAGTACCCGAAGGAAAACGGCGGCGACGGACTGCGCGTGGTTAAGTTGCATGACTCAAACCTGGATGGAACCAGCCGCAGCCTGACGTGGCTGATGACCGGGCTTTCCCTCACCATGCTACTCATCGCGTGCGCCAATCTGGCCAGCCTGCAGGTCGCACGCGCGCTCGGACGCAGTCGCGACTTCGCCGTGCGCGCCGCGCTCGGCGGAAACCGGCGGCAGTTGATGGGGCCGCTGCTGGCCGAAAGCATGGTCTTGGCGCTTATCGGCGGCTCGCTCGGTCTGCTCGTCGCCTCGTGGTCAAACAACGCCGTCGGCCGCTTCCTCATCATCAACAATGAAGCCGGATTTTCGCTGCCCCTCGACTGGCGCGTCGTCGTGTTCGCGCTTCTCAGTTCGCTGTTAAGCGGCCTGGCGTTCGGGCTCGCGCCCGCCTGGCTTGCGGCGGGCGCTCGTGCAGCGGAAGCCCTGAAGGAGGGCTCGCGCTCGGCCACCGCCAGCCGCTCGCACCAGCGGCTGAAATGCATCTTGATCGTCGGCGAGCTGGCCCTCGCCCTCGCGCTGGTCGGCATTGCCGCTTCGTTCGGCGTCGGCGCAAAATTGTTTTCCCACCGCCCACTCGGCTGGCAGCCCGACGGCCTTTTTGCCGGTTACGTGGTCCTGCCCATGAACCGCTATCCGGACGACGCCCGCCGGCGCGACTTCCAGCGCGCAGTTCTCGACCGTCTGGCCGCCATCCCCGGCGTGAAACACGCCGCGCTCTCCACAAATCTGCCGGTTTATGCGATTGGCGGCGCGCGCCCTTTGATCGTCGAAGGCCAGCCGGCGCCGGAACGTGGGCGTGAACCGATCGCGGAAAGTGGCTCGGTCTCATCTGACTTTTTTGCCGCGTTGCAGATTTCCCTCAAGCAGGGCGCGCTCTTTTCCACGGCCCTAAAAGCGGATGATCCACCCGTCGCGATCGTCAACGAAGCGTTCGCCCAACGGTTCTGGCCCGGTGAGAATCCGATTGGCCGGCGGGTGCGTTTTGCCGACAGGGAAAGATGGATGCAGATCGTCGGAGTAGTGGGCAACGTGCGCATGGCGGTGCGGGCCGATGAGCCGGAGACCCGCCTGCAGCTTTACCGGCCGCTCGTCCAGACCTCCCCCAACTACTTCACGATCGCCCTGCGCGCCGACATGTCGCCAGAGATGCTTGCCCCGGCGGTGAGGCAGGCGGTGGCCGCGCTTGATGCGGACCTGCCTGTGGCTCGCGCAGGTTCGCTCCGCGCCGAAATCGACCGTATGCTTTCCAACGTCAATCTGATGACCATCAATCTCGGGATTTCCGCGACCATGGGGCTGCTGATCGCCGCGATCGGCCTGTTCGGCGTGATCTCACAGCTGGCCATCCAGCGCACGCGCGACATCGGCGTGAGGATCGCCCTGGGGGCGCACTATCGCGACATCATGGGGATGGTGCTCGGCGAGGGTGTCCGACTGCTCGTCATCGGCGTCGCGCTTGGCGTGCCGGCCTTCCTGGCATTGAATATTTTTGTGCAGCGCACGATTCCGGAGGTGCCGCTGCCCGGGCTGTGGCTGCTCGCCACCAACATCGCCGTGCTGACCGGCACGATGCTGCTCGCCTGCTGGCTGCCCGCCCACCGCGCGACGCGCGTCAATCCCGTCGAGGCCCTTCGCGCCGAATAATCTTTTTCACCATGAAAACCCTCCCGTTTCTCCACTTCCGCGCCCCGGCCGTTGCGGTCTGCGCGTGGTTCATCGCGACCAGCCTCGCTTCCGCCCAGCCAACGCCCATCGAACCCGACCTCGCAGGACTCGTTGCCGGCCAGGGCTGGAAGGTCGCCAATTGCACCGTGACGGCCATCGAAAAGGACGGAAAGCCGGCGGTTCATTTCGACAACAACAACGGCAGCACCGGGATCGCCCGGCTGGAAAACGTCACCTTCGACGACGGCGTGATCGAGTTCGACGCCCGGGGCCAGAACGTGGTCCAGCGCAGTTTCCTCGGCGTCGCCTTTCACGGCATGGATGACACAAATTACGATGTAATTTATTTCCGGCCGTTTAATTTCCAGGCCGCCGATCCGGAGCGTCGGTTACATGCCGTCCAGTACGTTTCGCATCCCGCCTACGGCTGGAAAAAACTCCGCACCGAGCATCCCGGAGAGTACGAGAAACCGATCGTGCCTGCACCCGATCCCGACGGCTGGTTCCACGCCCGGATTGTCGTCGCCTGGCCGAAGGTCTCTGTGTTTGTCGACGGCGCCAGGGATCCGAGCCTCGTGGTGGATCAGTTGAACGATCACAGACGCGGCTGGATCGGCCTCTGGGTCGACATTGCCGGCGGCGACTTCGCCAATCTCAAAATCACTCCGGTGGCGCCACCGTGAACGACCTTCTGCAAAAGGTATGATTTGGGTTCGGAAGGGAGATCAAGACGACGCTTGGTCATCGACAGGCCCTTGCCGAGCTTTAGAGCTCGGTGGCTCTTCATAATTTTCAGGTATTACCACGCTCGCGTCCCGCCGGCCCAGACGGTCCGTGCCGATGCCCGGGCGGCGGATTCTTGCATTTAACCCGACATGCAAAATGCGGGGGATTTCGGCGGTCCGCGCCTCATCGCCAAAGGCAATAAAAAAATCCGCTCAAGCGTGAAGAAGTAAGGCCGATGCAAGGGGCTGTTACCGCCACGGTTCGCGCTCGATAATTCCTTCCGGCGACGGGCTTCCCGGCAGTCAATCCCATGTCAGACCGCCCGCCACCGCATTCTCCTCGCGCCGTAAAATTTTTTCTCAGCCTGGTCGCATTATTTGCCCTCTGTTCCCGGCTTCACGCGCTCGCCGTCGTCCCGAGCAATCTTGGAAATGTATTTTCCGCCGGCGAAACGTTGACCATTCCTGTCACGATCGATTCCGGAAGCACGATTCTCTCCTGGACCGTGGTGGATTATTTTGGCCGGCAGGTTTCCACCGGCAGCACCGGCCTGGGTGGAAGCACCATCCTCCTGCATCCATCCACCGCCGGCGAAGTCGGCTATTTTGGCCTGAACCTCACGGAGGCGAAGGGCAACGCCACCATGGCGACCCTGGCGACAGCTTTCGCCATTCTGCCTCCGGTCGCCGATCGGACCGATTCGCCTTTTGGGGTGCAGACCCATTTTGCGCAATTCACGCCGTTGGAAATCACCCAGCTCATGCTCAAGGCAGGCATTGTGCAGTTTCGCGATGAGCAGTACTGGGATCAGGTGGAAACGCTGACCGGCATTTACAATTATCCGCCGAGCTACATCGATTACATGCAGGCGACGGCGACGGCCGGCCTCCAGCCGCTGCTCACCCTTGATTGGGCGAATTCCCACTATGACTGGAGCGCCGGGATCTTTACCGGTCCCTACACCACCGCCGGTCTCGCCGGTTATGGAAGTTATGCCCTTAGCGTCATTGAGCACAACGCCTCGCTCAATCGCGTCAAACAGGTGGAAGTGTGGGACGAATATAACGGAGGCACCTTTATCGCCGGGCCCGCCACCGGCAACAAGCCGCTTTACTATACACGCATGCTGCAGAGCGTGTGGAATGCGATCAAACCGAATCATCCCGACGTCCAGGTTGTGGCCGGCGCGGTTGTTCCGGTCGACCAGGGTTTTGTCCAATCGATCATCAATCAGGGCGCGAACCCCTACTTCGATGTGATTTCGGTCCATCCCTACCGGACGATACCGGAAGGAGTGGACGTCGATCTCGCCGCATTGCAGGACGTCATCAAGGCCGGAAATGGCGGAACGCCCAAGCCGATCTGGGCGACCGAATTCGGGATGGATGCCGCGAGCACGGCCGACACTTTCGATCAGGTCTCTTATCTGGTTCGCATGGTCGTGATGATGCAGGCCAGCGGCGTGTCGCGGATGTATTATTATTGCATGCAGGACGATTCGGTCACGCCTTACATGGGCTTGGTCGGCGCGGCAGACCCGGTCCAGGGCGACTATTTGCCGAATCCCGCCTATCCAGCCTACGCCTGGTTGATCGACAAACTGTATAATTCCAGCGCCGACGGCCGCATCACGGGGCACGGGTTGGCCCCCACGACGCACATCTATTCCTACACCAATTCACGGAGCGGCGACCATACTTACGTCTGTTGGGCCGGCGCTGCAAAATCTGCCGCGCCCACCACCGTCACCTTCACCCTCCCAACGGCTTCCGCGACGTTGACCGATGTCATGGGCAACGACACCGTCCTCCACGCCAGCAACGGTGAGATCAGCGTGCCGCTGTCGCTCGATCCGGTCTATGTCACGGTGCGGGGCGCACCGGCCAGCGATTTTGGCGAAGCGTCGAACACCGTTGTGGCCGATTCAGTGGCAAGTTACGCCCGGGTGCAGGGTACGGACGGCTGGTATTACGGGTCCGCCACGGTCGGCGGCCCCTACAATCCGGCCTCGTTCGTCCCCTTGGGTTGGGATTTCTGGCAGGGCGGCCCGATGGGCTGGGGTTCGGGCTATCCCTACATTCAGGCTGAGACGATGCATCCGTATGCCGATGCCACCAGCGACATCTGGGTCGTCCGCCGCTGGCGGAGCAGCGCGGCCGGGACCGCCACGCTCAGTGGCACGATCAACGGGCCCGGTGCGGGCAGCGCCGGCGTCGTCGCTCATATTCTGATCAACGGAACGGAAGTTTATCACCAAGCGATCTCCGCCGGCGCGACGGTGAACTATGCGGTGTCAAACATCACGATCAACCATGGCGACAACATCGACTTTGCAATCGAGGCCGCCGGACACAGCATCGACTTCGACGCCACGTCTTTCACCAGCCGGATTTCGATTCCGAGCGCGCAGCCAGCCCTGCAAGGCAACAACAGCACCAACCCGGCCCCTTCGACGTCATCCGTCTCCAACAGCGCAAATCAAACTGGCGGCGGTGGCGGCGGCTCGGGTGGGGGTGCCTTCGACAGTTGGTTTCTTGGGGTGCTCGCGGCGGCCGGCATTTTGCGGCGAAAGCGTCGCCGGGCTTAGGCGGTGCCCGCCGGAGCCGGTTGGGGCCCCAGGCGGCGGGAGAGTGGAGGCCGATGTCCCCGCCGCCGGTCATTCTCCCGATGGACGGCTTGCCGCAGGGGAAGCGAATTTGTTCCCCAAATGTAACCTCTTCGGGGCTGCAATTTTCGCCGCGGTCTGCCTGATTCGTCCCGATACGAGTCATGACGCCAGCGTCGAAATTCCTTCTCCATGCCGCCGTCGCGGTTGCCGTGGTGGCCGGCGCAGCCGCGGTGGCGGAAACACTCGCCAGCCGTGACGAAGGCGGTACGCCAGGCGATCCGGCGGTGCCGCAGTTTCTTGTGCCCGAGGCGAGTGAACCGAAATTTTCCAACGAACGGCGGATCGAATGGGTGCGCCGCCGCATCAAGTACGTGTTCGTGCTCTATCAGGAAAATCGTTCGTTCGATTCCTATTTTGGCACCTTCCCCGGGGCCGACGGGCTTTTCTCCCAGCCGTCGGAGAAAACCCCCGGTTTCTATCAGACCGTCACCAATCCCGACGGCTCCTCTTCCACCCTGCAACCGTTTCGGATCGGACCGAAGGATTATGCGGCCGATACGGATGACATCGACCATTCCCATTCGCTCATCGTGGCAAAAATGGACGTCGCCAAGGGCGCGGCGAAAATGGACAAGTTCGCCCAGGTCGAGGAAAGCAAGTACTGGACTTCAGGTGCCGCACCCAGCCTGAAGGCCAAACAGATGGGCGAACTCGCCATGGCTTACGAAGACGGCGACACCATTCCGTTTCTCTGGCGCTATGCGAACCGCTTCGTGCTTTTCGACCATATTTTTCAGCTTATGACCGGCCCTTCCACGCCGGGAAATCTCTCGATCATCGCGGCGCAGTCCGGTCAGACCCAGCAGGCGCTCCATCCGGAACAAAAATACACCGATAATGGCAATCACACGCCAGGCTCGCCGGTGCTGAACGACAACGATCCGTTCTGGGGTTCGCCGGCGGACAAGACATCTGCCGCCGGCAGATTGCCGGCCAATCCCCGTGACTATACCGGCCCATCGCCCTACGGCGTGCAGTTGAACCAGACCTACGCCACGCTGCCGCTCTCGCTCACCGGCAAGGACGCCAAGGAAACCACCGCGGCCGATCGGGATCCGGCGGGCGACCTCGCCGACATTTTGGATGATGTCGATTTTCTCGCCCATCACGGCCAGAAATCAATTCCGTGGGGTTGGTATGAGGAAGGCTACGACAAGGAGCCGACCGATCCGGACGACGGTCCGGCCGACGCCAACGGCGTGCACGCCTCCTACATCACCCACCACAACGGGCCGCAGTACTTCGGCTACATTGCCAACAACCCCCAGCTGAGCCGCAACCTCCATGGCCTGGAGGATTTCTTCGCCGCGGTCCAAAACCAGACGCTTCCGGACGCCGGCGGAGTTTATTTCGTCAAGGGCGGTTACCAAAACATCTTTGGCCTGAAGCCGGCCGACCCCGATCCCGCCGTGCAGAAAAATTTTCTCGGTGACGACGATCATCCGGCATATTCCGACGCGCAGATCAGCGAGGCCCTCGTCGCCCGGGCGGTCAATGCCATTGCCCGGAGCAAGTATTGGTCGCAGTGCGCCATCATCATCACCTGGGACGACTCCGAGGGCGATTACGATCACGTCCCGCCGCCCATCCGCTCCCGCGGACCGGACGGAAGCGTGATTGCCGATGGCCCGCGGGTTCCACTGATCCTGATTTCACCTTATGCGCGGGTTCATCATATCGCGCACGAAACCGGAGACCACGGCTCGGTGGTCAAGTTTGTCGACACCGTGTTCGGTCTCAAGCCCCTGGCCCAGCTGCCGGACGAGGAAAAAGGCCGCGCGCTGGGAAAGGAGAAGTTCGACCAGGATGACTGGGGACCGGACGATGCCATCACGCCGGACGTGAGCGACCTGCTCTGCGCTTTCGACCCGGCGCGCCTCAAGGGCTCGGTGGCGCCGCTGCCGGCATCATATGCGGTCATTCCTGATGAGATCGTGAACGTTCTGCCGCAAAAAGGCACGGAAAGCATCTATGGCCTGAAGCAAATTGGCATTGTGCCGGTCGATGTCGCCCGGAATATTCCGAACGCCGTGCCGGCCGATTTCAACCCGCGCCCGAAAACCAATCCCACGCCGGCACCGTAAGCCCTTCTCATCCGCACCGGCTCCCAATTACGCCGGAGATGGCAAGAACTGCACAGACTTGGGCAATCTGCGCGGAGCCGCGAGCGCCTGTTCCGGCGATAGTTAGGGAGAACGCTGGACATGAAATCGTCGCAAAAAAAAGCCGTCCCCATTGCCGGACTTTCACTGAATTTCGAGCCTTTCCCGCCCGGTCTCGACGATTACAGCGCCAGCCATGGAACCGCATCGTCCGCCCGGCCGGTATTGCAATGTCCGGTTCCCCTGCCCCAGCGGACCGAGGTCACCATCGGCCACGGCGGCGGGGGGAAGCTGACCCAGGAGCTGATCGACGGCATCTTCCGCCCGGCCTTCGCACATGTGGCGCAGGAATGCCAGCACGATGGTGCGGTTTTGAAACTGGCCGGCGTCCGGCTGGCTTTCACCACAGATGCGCATGTCGTCAGTCCCCTTTTTTTTCCCGGCGGCGACATCGGCAAGGTCGCAATCAACGGCACGGTCAACGATCTGCTCATGTGCGGCGCGCGGCCCTTGTGGCTGAGCGCAGGCTTCATCCTCGAAGAAGGTCTTTCCCTCGAAACGCTCCGGCGCGTGGCTGCGTCGATGAGCGCGGCGGCGGCCGCGGCCGGCGTCGGCGTTGTCACCGGCGACACCAAGGTGGTTGAGCGCGGCAAGGGCGATGGACTTTATATCACCACGGCCGGTGTCGGTGTGATCGAACATGCCCTGACGATCGCGCCGACCAGCATCCGGCCGGGCGATGCCGTGCTGGTGAGCGGCGATATCGGGCGGCATGGGATGGCCATCATGGCCACGCGTGAAGGGCTGGCTTTTGAAAGCCCGATCGAGAGCGACTGTGCGGCGCTGATCGCGCCGGTGCAGGCCCTGCTCGCGGCCGGGTTGCAGATTCACTGCCTGCGCGACCTCACCCGCGGCGGACTCGCCACCGCCCTGGTGGAAATCGCCGAGGCGGCCAACCTGGCTGTCAACATCGACGAACAGAAGGTGCCGGTGACCGAGGCGGTGCGTGGGGCCTGCGAAATTCTCGGCTTCGAGCCGCTCTACGTGGCCAATGAAGGACGGTTCGTCTGCATTCTACCGCAGGACCAGGCGGCGGCGGCGCTGGAAATCCTCGGGCGCACCGCGCCGGGCGGCACGCCGGCCTTGATTGGCCACGTGCGCGCTGCGCCCGCCGGTGAAGCGTCGCTGCGCAGCGTGATCGGCGCGGAACGCATTCTCGACCGGCTCAGCGGCGAGCAATTGCCCCGCATCTGCTGACAGCTTAAGGTTTTTTCCAAGCCGCTTGGGTTGTAATTTGCCGGCGTGACCGGCCTGCCCGAAAGAAATACTTTTAAACGGACGAACGCGCGGCGGCGGCCGCCACGGCGGGCAGCCGGTTGCGGTACCGGTAGTAGGCGGCGCAGGCGCCTTCGCTCGACACCATCGGCGCGCCCACGGGATGTTCCGGCGTGCAGCGGGTGCCGAAGGCCGGACAATGAACCGGCTTTTTTGCCCCGCGCATGATCTCGCCGCTGATGCAGCCACCCAGATTCTCCGAAGCGGTCACCTCCAGGCCGAACTTGCGCACCGCATCGAAGCGGGCGAAAGCCGGAGCGAGGTCCCAACCGCTCCGGGGAATCGGACCGAGTCCGCGCCAGTTGCGATCGACCACGGTGAAAACCTGCTCGACGATGGCGCGTGCAGCCTCGTTGCCCGGCGCCCGCACCACCCGGGCGTAAGCATTCTCCACTTCCGCGCGCCCGGCCTCCAGCTGGCGGATGCAACGCAGCGTACCCTCAAGAATGTCCACCGGTTCAAAGCCGGTGACGACCACCGGCACGCCATACTTCTCCGCAATCGGCGCGTACTCGCGGGTTCCCATCACGGTGCAGACGTGACCGGCGGCGAGGAAGCCCTGCACGCAGTTGTCCGGCGAGCCGAGAATGGCGCACATCGCCGGCGGCACGAGCACATGCGAAACAAGCAGGGAAAAGTTTTCCAGCCGCTCGTGCCGCGCACGCAACACCGCCATGGCATTGGCCGGCGCGGTGGTTTCAAAGCCGACGGCAAAAAAGACAATCTGGCGGGCGGGGTTGTTCTTCGCCAGGGTCACCGCGTCAAGCGGCGAATAGACGATGCGGACGTCGCCCCCGCGCGCTTTGGCCGTGAGCAGGTCGATGCCGGTGCCCGGCACGCGCAGCATGTCGCCGAAGGAGCAAAGCATGATTTCGGGCCGGAGGGAGAGCGCGACCGCCTGATCAATCAGCTCGGCCGGCGTGACGCAAACCGGACAGCCCGGTCCGTGCACAAGGGTGACGCCGCGCGGCAGCATTTCGTCGAGGCCGAATTTGACGATAGCGTGCGTCTGCCCGCCGCAAATTTCCATGATCGTCCACGGCCGGGTGGTCACCCGGGCGATGGCCCGGGCGAGCGAGCGCACGGCCCCGGCGTCGCGATATTCATCGACAAATTTCATGGCGATGGAGCGGATGACGGGGAGGCCGGCTCGTCTTCCAGTTCGGCCAGCTCGCCCATTTCCCGCAAATAACCCAAAGTCTGCTCGGCCTCGGCCGGATCGACCACGCTGATGGCCACACCGACGTGGACCAGTACGTAATCGCCCGCCCGCGCCTCCGGCGTGCAGGCCAGGCTGACCGGTTTGATCACACCTCCGAAACTGACGCGCCCGCTGCGCAAGAGCGGGTCGTCACCCTGGACATCGAGCAATTTACCTGGAACGGCGAGGCACATGGTTAGGGCATTCGGACGGAGGTGAGTTGAAGCAAGGCGCCAAGCGCCTGGCCGGCGGCAATCGCGCCGTCGTTGGGGGGAAGTTCGCGTGGGACCAGGACGGTAAACCCGGCCTCTTGTAGGGCCGCGGTGGTCAGGTCGGTCAGCAGGGCGTTTTGAAAACAACCGCCGCTCAGGGCCACCGTGCCCGCGCCGGCTTCGCGAGCGACGGCGACGGCGGCCCGGGCCAGCCCGTGGTGAAAAGCGGCGGCAATATCTCCCGGCGCGCGGCCGCGCGCCCGGGCACGCATGAGTGCGTCCAGCAGCGGTTCCCAATCCAGCTCCTTGATCGCGCCACGGCCGGGGGAAAGGTCGCGCAACGGCAGCGGCAAGGGTTCCACGTCACGGCCGCCGCCGGCCGCCGCCTCCACCGCCAGAGGGATCTGGCCTTCAAAATGGTTGCGGGGAGAAAGCTCGAGCAGCGCGCCGACCGCGTCGAAAAGCCGCCCCATGCTCGTGGTCTCCGGCGAATGCACCGATCGATCCAGCATGGTTTGCAGCAAGGTTGTTTCCACCGCGGGAAATTCCAGCAAACCGGCGATGCTCTCGAAACGCTCCCGGCCGGCTGCGTGGGCCAAGCCGAGCGCGGTGCGACGGCCGTCGCGGATCGCCGCCTCCCCGCCCGGCAGCCGGAACGGGCGCAGCCGCGCGAACCGGCAGGCTTCGTGATTTTGCAACAGCAGAAATTCGCCGCCCCACACCGTGCCGTCCTCGCCGTAGCCGGTCCCGTCCCAGGCGATGCCCAGCACGTCGTCGGCCCGCCGCCCGTGTTCCAGCAGGCAGGCCAGCACGTGCGCGAGATGATGCTGCACCGCGATCCGCGGCAGGCCGGTCTGCTCGGCGTAGCGCGTCGAGGCGTAATCCGGATGCTTGTCGCAAACCACCCGGGTGAACTTGGCGTCGTGGATTTGTTCGAGCACCTCGGCGGTGCGGTGAAAAACGTCGCGGGTGGCGGCGCCGCCGAGATCGCCGATATGGGGGCTGAGCACGAGCTGGTCCTGCGTCGCCACGGCCAGCGTATTTTTCATCTGCGCGCCCACGCACAGCCAGCTGCCGTCGATCCGGGCGGGCAGGCGCAGGGGCGAAGGCGCATAACCGCGGGCGCGGCGCAGGCGGACGGGGCCGCCGCGGGTCAGACGGACCACGGAATCGTCCACCGGGTGCGCAATCGGACGATTGTGCTCGAGGAAAGCGTCGGCGATGCGGGCCAGCCGGCGGTGGGCGTCGGCTTCGGCGGTGCAAAGCGGTTCCTCCGCCAGATTGCCACTGGTGGCGACGAGCGGGCGGCCGAAAGCCTCGAGCAACAGCAACTGCAGCGGCGCGTAAGGCAGGAGCGCTCCAACCCAGGGATTGCCGGGGGCAATCCCGCGGGCGAGCGGTGCATCCGGCTTCCGCTGCAACAGCAGGATCGGCGCGGCGGCGGAGGTGAGCAAGGCCGCGGCTTCTGCGGAGACCTCGGCGGAGGCGGCCACGGCCGCCAGGTCGCGAAACATCACCGCGAACGGTTTCTCGTCGCGGTGCTTCCGTCGCCGCAATTCCGCCACCCTCGCCTCATTGGTCGCATCGACCATCAAGTGGTAGCCGCCCACGCCCTTGACCGCGAGAATGCCGCCGCCGGCCAGCAGTTTCACCGCCCGGCCGATCGCCGGTTCCCCCCGGCGGTCCAGCTCGCCCGCCTGGCGCAGAACCGCATGCGGGCCGCAGGCCGGACAGGCGTTGGGCTGGGCGTGAAAACGCCGGTTGGCCGGGTCGCCGTACTCCGCCTGGCAGTGCGGGCACATCCGGAAGGCCGCCATCGTCGTCTGCGGGCGGTCGTACGGCATGTATTTAATAATTGAATACCTAGGCCCGCACTGGGTGCAATTGATGAAGGGATAGCGGTGACGGCGGTCCGTCGGATCGAGCAGCTCGCGACGGCAGTCGGGACAAAGCGCGAGGTCCGCCGGCAGGGCCGTTTTTACGGGCAAACCCCCGGCTTCGCTCGCGACGATGGCAAAGGCGCCGGTCAGCGGCTCCGCGGCCTGGCCGGTGGCCCGGCTTTCCACCGAGAGGACGCGGGCGGCGGGCGGCGCCTCCTCCTCCAGGGCCTGCACGAGCGCGGCCACGGCGGCCGGCGCGCCCGCGGCCCGGATCAGGACGCCCTGCGGATCGTTGCGCACCCAGCCGCGGAGTTGCAGCTGCGAGGCGACGCGATGCACGAACGGGCGGAAGCCCACCCCCTGGACAGTGCCCCTTACCCGCACCGTCACATCGGCCCCGGCGGCTTGTCCCAGCGGAGGCTGAAAACCGGCGACCATGGGATCAGGTCCGCGGCACCAGCGTGCGGAGAAAGTCGTACCACTCCTCCAGGCCTTCGCCGGTGCGGGCGGAGAGTTGAATCAATTTTGCCTGGGGGGCGATGCGGTGGATATTTTTGATCGCGGCCGCCCGGTCGAAACCGAGCACGTCGGCGACGTCGATCTTGGTCAGAAGCACAACCTGTGCAGATTTGAAAATCGGCGGATATTTCAGCGGCTTGTCCTCGCCCTCGGTGGTGGAAAGGAGCACCACCCGCGCCGTCTCGCCCAAATCGAAGGAGGCGGGGCAGACAAGGTTGCCGACATTTTCGATGAAAAGCATCCGGACGCCGCTCAAGTCCATCGCCGCCGCGCTCCGCGCCACCATCGCCGCCTCGAGATGGCAGGCGGTGCCGGTGGTGATCTGGACGACCGGCGCATGCGGCCGGCGCAGTCGCCGCGCGTCGTTGTCGGTCTCGAGGTCGCCGACGATCACGGCGCAGCGGGTTTCCCGGCCGAACTGGTCGAGCGTGCGCTCGAGCAGCGTGGTCTTGCCCGCCCCGGGCGAGGATAAAAGGTTGAGCGCGGTGATACAGCGGCGGCGGAATTCGGCGCGATTGCGCTCCGCCAACCGGTCGTTGGCCTCGAGCAGGGAAATTCCGACGTCGATCGAGCGGATGGAGGCGGTGGCGGAGTCGGAGGACATGGTCAGGAAATTTCGAGACGGGCGAGCTCAAGCTCCCGCCCCTGGTTCAAATCGCCCGAGATTCGTCCGCATTTCGGGCAGGTGAAAATGAAACCGGAGGTCACTTCGAATTCGAGATCGCACTCCTCGCACCGTCCGCAAGCCGGCACCGTCTCGATGTCGAGCACGGCACCGGCTGCGGGGGTTTGCTTTGCCATTGCGTCGAACGCGAAACGCAAGGCTTCCGGCTCAACACCGGAAAGTGCGCCGATGCGAAGCACGATGCGATGGATCCGCGTCGCCCCCTGGTCGCGGGCCTTGGCCGCGGCGAGAGCGAGGGTTGATTCCATGATTCCGGCTTCGTGCATGGCTTAAAATTTTCCCGACAGAAATGATCCCACCGCCCGGGCGGCGACAAAGCCGGCGCCGCCGGCCAGATCGTCGTCAAAACCCGGCGTCGCCCCCTCCCCGGGATGGGCCCGGGCCGCCGGTGCGAGGGCGAGCAACGGCCGACGCGGCCCCGGCGGGTGGAAGAGAGTGCGGTTCAGTTTCATGGCGGCGCTCAAACGTAGCATGCCCGGCGCCCGCCGGCTGTGCATCGGTTGGCTATTCATATGCGGTTTTTGGCAAGACTTGCGCGATGATTGCCAACAAACGCACGGCGGGAAAAGGCCCACTCCTATACATTACCTAAATTGGGCCCGCCCTGAACTTATCTTGCCGTCATGCAACCACCCTTTGTTAAATCCGATTCCCTCTCCTTGGTGCACCAGGATCCGTTTCACTCCGAGAACCTGGCCGAGGCCAAAGATCAGGACAGCGACAACCGCGCCCTGATCGACGCGCTGACCAATTCGAAGATCTACCGGGAATACGAGCGCGCCTTCAGCAACATGACGGGTCTGTCCATGACTCTCCAGCCGGTCGATCCGTGGAAGTTGCCGCATCACGGCAAGCGCAATGAAAACCATTTTTGCGCCCTGATCTCCCGCTGGGGACGGGTCTGCGCCTCATGCCTCCAGGTCCAGGCCCGCCTGGTCGAAAAGGCGGCGATGGACGCGCAAACCATCTCCTGCCCGACCGGTCTGTGCGAAATCGCCGTGCCGGTGCGGTTGAGCGGCCGCCTGATCGGATTCCTGCAGACCGGACAGCTCTTCCGCAAGAAACCGAATCCACGCCAGTTCGCCCGCACCGCCCGGCTGATGGCCAAATGGGGCGTGGACCTGCCGTCGCCGGTGCTGAAGAAGGCGTACTTCGCCAGCCGGCACCTCTCCCACGAACAGCAGGAATCGCTCATCAAATTGCTTACCATTTTTGCGCAGCACCTCGCCATGTTGAGCAACCAGGTTTTCATCGAGCGGGAAAACGCCGAGCCGCCCAGCATCACCCGGGCCCGCGAGCACATCCAGGAGTTCCATGCCGAGGAGCTCTCCCTCGGCCGCGTGGCCAAGGCGGTCAACATGAGCCCGTTCCACTTCTGCAAGGTCTTCAAGAAGACCACCGGGATCAATTTCACCGACTACGTCTCCCGCGTCCGAATCGAGAAATCGAAAAATCTTCTGATCAATCCCCACCTGCGGGTGAGCGAGATCGCCTTTGCCGTCGGCTTCCAATCCCTCACCCACTTCAATCGCGTCTTCCGCCGGCTCCTCGGCCAGTCACCCAGCGATTACCGCGCGCAATCCACCGCCCAGTGGAATCCTGACCCCAAGGCCGCCGGTACGCCGGGACCGGCCCCGTTTTCGCCGCCGAAAACCGCCGCGGCAAAAAACGACGAACAATTGCCAAAGACAGTGAAGTCCGGCGGGGCGGTTGGCGGTAATCTTACCGGGCCCAAGTTCTCGGCTAACTAAACACTTATTTAAAATGGTCGCACCCAAAAAAGTTTCTGCCAGCCCGGCGGACAAACCTTCCCTGCCGGCTCCCGGCGAGGTCGTGAAGCCGGCGGCGTTCAAGACCATCGATGGCAACGAGGCCGCGGCGGACGTCGCCTACCGGCTGAACGAGCTGGTCGCCATCTATCCGATCACGCCGTCCTCGACGATGGCGGAGTTGGCCGACGAATGGGCCGCGGCGGACCGGCCGAACTTGTGGGGCGAGGTTCCCCGCGTGGTCGAGATGCAGTCCGAGGGCGGCGTGGCCGGCGCGGTTCACGGCGGCCTGCTCGGCGGGGCGCTGACCACGACCTTCACCGCGTCGCAGGGACTGCTGCTGATGATCCCGAATCTCTACAAGATCGCGGGCGAGCTGCTCCCCTTCACCATGCACGTCAGCGCCCGCGCCCTCGCCGCCCAGGCGCTTTCCATTTTCGGCGACCACCAGGACGTGATGGCCTGTCGCGCCACCGGCTGCGCCCTGCTCTGCAGCAATTCCGCCCAGGAGGCGCACGATCTCGCCCTCATCGCCCACGCCGCCAGCTACCGCACCCGCCTGCCCTTCATCCATTTCTTCGACGGCTTCCGCACCTCGCATGAGGTCTCCAAGCTCGCCCTTCTCTCCGACGACGTTTTGCGCGCGGTGATCGACGAGGCCGACATCGCCGCCTTCCGCTCGCGGGCGATGACGCCCGACCGGCCCACCCTCCGCGGCACGGCCCAGAATCCCGACGTGTACTTTCAGGGCCGCGAGGCGGTCAACCGCTTCTATCAAGCGGCCCCGGGAGCGGTCCAGGCGGTGATGGACAAATTTGCCGCCGTCACCGGCCGGAATTACCGCTTGTTCGATTACCATGGCCATCCCGAAGCGGAGCGCATCGTCGTCGCCATGGGCAGCAGCGTCGAAACTCTTTCTGAAACCGTAGACTGGCTGGTGGCGCACGGCGAAAAGGTCGGCGTGATCGCCGTGCGCCTCTTTTTGCCGTTCGACGTCGCGGCCTTCCGCGCCGCCCTGCCCAAGACGGCAAAAATCATCGCCACCCTCGATCGGACCAAGGAGCCCGGCTCGCTCGGCGAGCCGCTTTATCTCAGCGTGATCGGTGCGCTCGCCCAAAACGGGACCCATGGCGCCCCCGGCGTCATCGGCGGACGCTACGGCCTCGGCTCGAAGGAATTCACCCCCGGCATGGCCCGCGGAGTTTTCGCCCACCTCGCGACCAAAGCCCCGCGCCATGGTTTCACCGTCGGCATCAACGACGACGTCACCGGCACCTCCCTGCCTTATGAGGCCGACTTCGACCTCGAGGCGGCGGATGTGCGGCGGTGCGTTTTTGTCGGCCTCGGTGCGGACGGCACCGTCGGAGCGAACAAAAATTCGATCAAGATCATCGGCGAACAAACGAGTAACTTCGCCCAGGGCTACTTTGTTTACGATTCGAAGAAGTCCGGCTCGATGACGGTCTCGCACCTGCGGTTCGGGCCCCGGCCGATTCGCGCGCCCTACCTCATCCGCCAGGCCGGCTTCGTCGCCTGCAGCCAGTTCAGCTTCGTCGGCACCGCCGATGTTCTCGGCTACGCCGCGCCCGGCGCCACTGTATTGCTCAATTCGCCTTATTCGCCGGAGGAGACCTGGAAAAAACTCCCCCGCGAATGGCAGGAGACGCTCGTCGCGAAAAAACTCCGTCTTTTCGTCATCGATGCCACCCAGGTGGCGCACACCTGCGGCATGGGCCGGCGCACCAACACCGTGCTTCAGACCTGTTTCTTCGCCCTCTCCGGCGTGCTTCCGCCCGAGGAGGCCATCAAGCAAATCAAGAAGGCGATCGACAAGACCTACGGCAAGAAGGGCGAGCAGATCGTGAAGATGAATTACGCCGCGGTCGATGCCGCCCTGGCCGGGCTGCATGAGGTCAAAATCCCGGCCGCACCCGACGCCACCGCCACGCCGACGGCGGCGCGCAGCTTCCGTCATGCGCCCGAATTCGTGCAGAAGGTCACGGCGCCGCTCCTCGCCAACCAAGGCGATCTCATGCCGGTCAGCGCCATGCCCTTCGACGGCTGCTGGCCCACCGGCACCTCCCGGTTCGAAAAACGCAACATCGCGCTGGAAGTTCCGGCGTGGGACCCGGCGGTGTGCATCCAGTGCAACAAGTGCGTGCTCGTCTGCCCGCATGCCGTGATCCGGGCGAAATTCTTCGATCCCGCCGCGCTCAAGGGCGCGCCGGAAGGATTCCTCTCCACGCCCTTCCGCTCCAACGAATTTCCCAATCAGCGCTACACCCTCCAGGTCGCACCTGAGGATTGCACCGGTTGCTCCATCTGCGTCCAGGTCTGCCCGGCCAAGGACAAGACGAACCCGCGCCACAAGGCGATCGACATGGTTCCGCAACCGCCCCGCCTCGCCGCCGACCGCAAGAACTGGGAATTCTTTCTTCAGCTTCCCGACCCGGACCGCACCAAGCTCGACGCCGCCACGGTCAAAAACTCCCAGTTTTTCACTCCGCTGATGGAATTTTCCGGCGCCTGCGGCGGTTGCGGCGAAACGCCCTATCTCAAGCTGCTCACCCAGCTCTTCGGCGACCGGATGCTGGTGGCCAACGCCACCGGCTGCTCCTCCATCTATGGCGGCAACCTGCCGACCACGCCGTACTGCGCCAATCGCGACGGCCGCGGCCCCGCCTGGGCCAACTCTCTCTTCGAGGACAACGCTGAATTCGGTCTCGGCCTGCACCTCGCCGTGGAGCAGCGCGCCCGCGCCGCCCGCGAACTGCTCGCGCGCCTCGCGCCGGCCGTCGGCGCTGATTTTGCCCGCGCTCTGCTCGACGCCGATCAGGCCAATGAGGCCGGGATCGCCCTGCAGCGTGAGCGGGTGGCCGCCCTGCGCCAGACCCTCCGCGCCCTGCCCATGCCCGACGCCCGCCGGCTCGAAGCCCTGGCTGACGATCTCGTCAAGAAAACGGTCTGGATCATCGGTGGCGACGGCTGGGCCTATGACATCGGTTACGGCGGTCTCGACCATGTGCTCGCCTCCGGCGCCAACGTCAAGGTGCTCGTCCTCGACACCGAGGTTTACTCCAACACCGGCGGCCAGTCTTCTAAGTCCACCCCGCTCGGCGCGGTGGCGAAGTTTGCCGCCGGCGGGAAATCCATCCCCAAAAAGGATCTCGCCCTCATGGCCATGCAATACGGTCACGTCTACGTCGCCCACGTCGCCTTCGGCGCCAAGGACAGCCAGACGGTCGCGGCATTGCGCGAGGCCGAATCCTACAACGGTCCCGCCCTGATCATCGCCTACGCCCACTGCATCGCCCATGGCTTCCCCCTTCACCTCGGCGCGGAGCAGCAGAAGCTCGCCGTCGACAGCGGCTACTGGATGCTTTTCCGCTACGATCCCCGCCTGGCGGAGAAAGGCGAACCCGCCCTCCGCCTCGACTCCGGCGCACCGAAAGGCGATCTCGCCAGGTTCACCGGCAACGAGACCCGTTTCGGCATCCTTCGCAATGTCGACCCGGAACGCGCCACCGAGCTCGCTGGCCGCGCCCAGGCGTATGTGCACCGCCATTACGCGCTTTATCGTCACCTCTCCGCCCTCGCCGGCGACGGCCAGGCAGCACCGGCCGCCGCGCCCGCGGCCGCCGCACCCGGCGCCCCACCCCCATGAAACTCACCACCACCTACCTCGGCCTGAAGCTCAACAACCCGCTCGTGGTCGGAGCGTCGCCCTTCTGTGACGACGTCCACGTCGCCCGCGAGCTGCAGGACGCGGGCGCATCCGCCCTAGTGATGCGCTCTCTCTTCGAGGAGCAGGTGGATTTCGAACAGCGCGCCCTCACCCATCAGATTGAGACACCGGCCGAAAGCTACGCCGAGGCGACCTCCTACTTTCCCGGCTTCGCCGAATACCAGTTCAGTCCCGACCAATACCTCCGGCAAATCGACCGGCTCCGCAAATCGCTCACCATTCCCGTCATCGCCTCACTGAATGGCTGCCGGCCCGGCGGCTGGATCGAATATGCCCGCCGCTTTGAAGGCGCCGGCGCGGACGGGATCGAGGTCAATCTCTATCCGCTCGCGGTCGATCCCAAGGTTTCCGCCGAAGAACTTGAGCGGGACATGCTCAAGACCGTGCAGCTGGTGGTGAACTCCGTCCGCGTGCCGGTGGCGGTCAAGCTCTCACCCTTCCATACGTCTCCGGTTAACTTCGCGCAAGAGCTGGAACGCGTCGGCGCCGCCGGAGTGGTTCTGTTCAACCGTTTTTATCAGCCGGACTTTGACCTCGAAGAGCTCGAGGTGCACCGCCATCTGCGACTCTCCGACCCCACCGAGCTGCTGCTGCGCCTGCGCTGGCTCGCGATCATCTCGCCTCATCTGCGCGGTTCACTCGCCGCCAGCGGCGGCGTGCATTCCGCCGAGGATGTGATCAAAGCCCTGCTCGCCGGCGCCCACGCGGTGCAGCTGGTGTCGGCGCTGCTCAAGCTCGGCCCGCACTTCCTTACCATTCTGCTCAAGGGACTGCAGCACTGGATGGACGAGCACGGTTATGAAAACATCGACGACCTGCGCGGCATTCTCAATCTCCGCCGCTGCCCCGACCCGCTGGCCTTCGAACGAGCCAATTACATCCGCATTCTCCAGGGCTGGCGCGTCTGAATCGGGTTGCGTTCATGGTTTGCCATGAAGGCAAATTATTTTCTAAATGGTGCCACTTATGAGCTCGCCGCAGTCGAGGCTGGATGAGTTGCGCATTGACCGCCCGGAGCGGACGGAGCCGCCCCGGAAAATATGGCTGGCGGCGGTGGTGGTGGCGGGCGCGCTGGTGATCGGCCTGTCCCTGTGGTGGGCGACACGCTCCCGGTCCGCCGCGGTGCGCACGGCGATCGCACACGAATCCATCAGCGCTGGCGGGGCCGACCGCACGGTCTTGAACGCTTCCGGCTACGTCACCGCACGCCGCGAAGCCACGGTTTCATCCAAAGTGATGGGCAAAGTTACGGAAGTGCTGGTCGAGGAAGGCATGAAGGTGACGGCCGGGCAGGTCGTGGCCCGGCTCGACGACACCAACACAAAGGCCAGCCTCCTTCTCGCCCAGGCCCAGCTGGCCTCGGCCAAAACAGCGCTGGAGGAGACTGCCGTGCGCCTGAAGGAGGCCGAGCAGGATCTCGGTCGCCAAACCGCCCTCCGCCAGAGTGGCGTGGGACCGCAGGCCGATTTTGATCACGCCCAGGCCGCCGCCCTCGCCTTCCGCGCGAAGCTCGAGCAGCAGCAGGCCGATGTCGCCGTGGCCGACCGCACCGTCGGCATCTGGCAGCAGCAGCTGGACGACATGGTCATCCGCGCACCGTTTGCCGGCGTCATCACCTCCAAGGATGCCCAGCCCGGCGAAATGATTTCACCCATGTCATCCGGCGGCTTCACCCGCACCGGCATCTGCACCATCGTCGACATGGAGTCGCTCGAGATCGAAATTGATGTCAACGAAAGTTATATCAATCGCGTCACACCAGGCCAGCCGGCCGCGGCGACGCTCGACGCCTATCCCGACTGGAGGATTCCCTGCAAGGTCATCGCCATCATTCCCACCGCTGACCGCGACAAGTCGACGGTCAAGGTCCGGGTGGGCTTCGACCAGCTCGATCCGCGCATTTTGCCGGAGATGAGCGCCAAAGTCGCCTTTCAAGCAGCCGGACCGGCGGAATCGGCTGGTCATCCCGGAGTGCTGGTCCCCAAGGCGGCGCTGCAGGAGCGCGACGGCCACAATGTCGTATGGGTGGTGCAGGGCGGGCGGGTGGAACGCCGGGCCGTCACCACCGGCGGAACCGAGGAGGATGACATCCTCATCCGCGCCGGCCTGACCGCCGGCGAAAAAGTCGTGGTGGATGGACCGAAGGATTTGGCGGATGGAGCCGCTGTGAAGGAGAACGCACCATGAGCGCACAACCCAACGATGGCGAATTGGTCGCCGTTACCGGCGTGGAGAAAATTTTTCGTCGCGGCGCGGAGGACATCCACGTGCTGCGCGATCTGAACTTGAAGGTTCCGGCGGGAGAATTTCTCGCCCTGATGGGACCTTCCGGTTCGGGCAAGAGCACCCTCCTCAATCTCATCGGCGGACTCGACCGGCCGACCAACGGAACCGTGAGCATCGCCGGCGAGCGCCTCGACACGCTGCCGGACCGCCGCCTCGCCGCCTGGCGGGCCCGCCATGTCGGTTTCGTCTTCCAGCTTTATAATTTGCTGCCCGTTCTGACCGCCGAGCGCAATGTCGAGCTGCCGCTGCTCCTCACCCACCTGTCCAAGGCGGAGCGCCGGAAACACGTCGAGGCAGCGCTGGCCGCGGTCGGTCTGACCCATCGAGCCAAACATTATCCCCGTCAGCTATCCGGCGGCGAACAGCAGCGCGTCGGCATCGCTCGCGGCATCGTGACCGATCCGACACTCCTCCTCTGCGACGAGCCGACCGGTGATCTCGACCGCAAAGCCGGCGACGAGATCCTCGACCTGCTCCAGGCACTCAACCGCCAGCAGGGCAAGACCATCATCATGGTCACGCACGATCCGCACGCCTCGGCCCGGGCTTCGCGCACGGTTTATCTCAACAAAGGCCAGCTCAGTGCCGAACCGGTGAAATAACCGGCCAGCCGGAGGCGCCGCGCCCATGAAATTTTTCCATCTCATTTGGAGCAACCTGAAGCGAAAAAAGCTGCGGACGATCCTGACTCTGCTCTCCATCGTCGTTGCCTTCATCCTTTTCGGTTTTCTCTCCGCCATCAAACAGGCACTTACCGGGGGCATCGATGTAGCCGGCGCCAATCGCTTGATCGTCCGCCACAAGGTTTCTATCATCCAACAGCTGCCGGAAAGTTATGAGCAAAAAATGAAACGGATCCCCGGCGTGGCCGCGGCGGTTCACGAGACCTGGTTTGGCGGAATTTATCAGGACCCAAAAAATTTCTTTATGCAGTGCCCGGTCGTGCCGGAGGAGCTCATGGACATGTTTCCGGAGCTGATCCTGCCGCCGGACCAAATGAAAGCCTGGCTGGCGACGCGGACCGGCGCCATCGTCGGCCGCAAGACCGCCGAGCGTTTTCATTGGAAAATCGGCGACCGGGTGCCGATCATGTCGCCGATCTGGCCGCAAACCAACGGCAGTCATCTCTGGGAATTTGATATCGTCGGCATCTTCGATGGCCGGGAAAAGAACACTGATACCACGCCACTTTTTTTTCGTTACGACTATTTCGACGAGGCCCGACCGCGACATAAGGGCTGGGTCGGTTGGTACACCATTCGCGTGACCGACGCCGCTCAGTCGGCGGAGGTGGCCAAGCGGGTCGATGCCGAATTTGCCAACTCGTCGGCCGAGACCAAGACCGAGCCGGAGGGCGCCTTCGTCCAGGCCTGGGTCGGCCAGATCGGCAACATTGTTTTCATCACCGCCTCGATTATGGGCGCGGTCTTCTTCACCATCCTGCTGGTCACCGGCAACACCATGTCACAGACGGTGCGGGAGCGAACCGGCGAACTTGGGGTGCTCAAAGCGATCGGGTTCACTCATAGCCAGGTCCTGGCCTTGGTGCTGTTCGAATCGTGCCTGCTGGCGGTGCTGGGCGGGGCGATCGGGCTTGGACTGGCCAAGCTGATGACCGCCGGAGGCGATCCGACCCATGGCCTCTTGCCGCTGTTCTTCTTTCCCGCGCGGGACCTGCTCACCGGGCTGGAAATCAGCGTCGCCCTTGGCGTGATCACCGGAATTTTCCCTGCCTTGCAGGCGATGCGCCTGCGTGTGGCCGATGCTTTAAGGAGGATGTGACATGGCTGGCTTCATCAACTGGAATTCCCAGGTCGCCTCGGTTACGAAGTTCGGCCTGCTCAGCATCCCGCAACGACTGGGCTCCGTGGCCGCCGCGGTCTGCGGCATCGCCGGCGTCGTGGCCGTACTCGTCGGCGTGCTCTCCATCGCCGCCGGTTTCCAGCGGGTGATGATCGCTTCCGCCACCCCGGACTCCGCCATCGTGCTCCGCAGCGGCGCGAACAGTGAAATGGTCAGTGGACTGCTGCACGAAAATACGCGCGTGATCGCCGACGCGCCGGGCCTGGCCCGAACACCGGAAGGCCCGCTCGCCTCGGCCGAACTCTTTGCCATCATCGACGTGCCGAAACGTTCGACCGGCAGGGACGCCAATGTGCCGCTGCGCGGCGTCCAGCCCGCTGCCTTCAAAGTGCGGGATCTGAAGATCACCGAGGGTCGCGCATTTGCTTGGGGCAAGGACGAAGTCATCGTCGGAGCGGGCGCCGCCCGGGAATTCGCCGGCCTCCAGGTCGGCGGAACGATCAAGGTCGGCAGCGCCGAATGGCCGGTGGTCGGCGTCTTTTCCGCCGGCGGCGGCGCGGCCGAATCGGAAATCTGGACCGACGCCTCGGTTCTCCAGGAAGCTTATCATCGCGGCGATACCTTCCAGTCTGTCTACGCCCGCCTCGAGTCGCCGGCGGCGTTCGACACATTCAAAGACGCCCTCACCACCAACCCCCAGCTCGATGTCACGGTGATGCGGCAAAGTGAATTCTACGCCAGCCAGTCGACAGCCCTGACTACGCTCGTTACGACTCTGGGCTATCTTATTGCTTTGCTGATGGCGGTCGGCGCAATTTTCGGGGCGTTAAACACCATGTATAGTTCGGTTTCGGCCCGGACGCGCGAGATCGCAACCCTGCGAGCGCTGGGTTTTGGCGGCGGTGCCGTGGTGGTGTCGGTGATGCTGGAATCGGTGGCGCTGTCGCTCGCCGGTGGCGCGATCGGCGCCAGCTTGGCTTATTTCATTTTCAATGGATTTCACGCCGCGACGATGAATTGGCAAAGTTTCAGCCAGATCACCTTCGCCTTCGCGGTGACACCTGAATTGTTGGGCCAGGGCATTGGCTTGGCCACATTGATCGGCTTGGTCGGCGGTCTACTTCCAGCGATCCGCGCGGCCCGGATGTCCGTGGCCACGGCCCTGCGCGAACTTTAGAGCCGGCCGTTTCCGGCGGATTCAGGCCGCCGCTACAGCCTTGTCAGATGTCGCGCCGCGCCTTTGCCGCCTTCGACGTAGATGTAGGCGTATAAAAGCGCCAGAAACGCGCACAGTCCGACGATGAGGCTGCTGGGCTTGGGAAAAAGCATGAGCTCACCCAACGTCCGCGCCAGGTAGATGGAAATATTCAGGAGGACAACGAGTCGGCCCAGTGGGGTCTCCGTCAATGCCTTGGCGCAAAACAACGATGTGACGGCGAGGAAAAAAATGAGAATTGTTCCGCCAATGCTCATCATTTCCATCAACGGAAAGAAGGGCTTGGATCCATAAAATTTGAAGATCTGGTAGCAGAGAAAGATGTGGAAAAGGGCGAGCAGCGAATTGAAGATTCCGCCGATTAGGACCGCGGCTCTGAGGGGATTCATGCGTTTCGGGGGTTTTCGAAAACGGCGGAAGCCGTTTTAAAAGACAGGTGCGGACCGTGGCGGTAGCGGTCAAAACACCTCCGCCTTCAGGCCGGTCACGTGGCGCACGGTCTGGGCGATGCGGGAAAGCGTCTTCAGCGGCAGGTGGTTGCATTCGGCGTGCGCCATCGGCCGCGCCGCGGAATAGATCTGCACGAGGGAAATTTGTGCGCCTTCGTTCTTCAGTTCCCACAGCCGCTGGGCGTACTGATCGATTTCCTCCCGCGGCGGCTCCTCGCCGTTGATCGCAGGAAACAGGCTTTGGATGATCACCGGCCGCCGGCGGGCCAGGGTGAGGATGTTCCACAGCACTTTCTCGAGCGGAACGTTGGGCCGGTTGATGCGGTTGACGAAGGCCTGGGTGCCGCCGTCGAGCTTGGCCCAGATTTCGTCCGATTTGGCGAATTGCTGCAACGCGCCCTGCACGTCCGACCGGTCCAGCCCGGTTGCGTTGGTGATGAGAACGATCTTGAAGAACGGAAATCCGCCCAATGCCCGCACCCGCACGACGGTCTGCACCGCGTCGGAAAAATTCGGCGCCAGGGTCGGCTCACCGTCGCCGCTCAAGGCGACGTGGTGCAGCTGCAGCAGCTCGTCCGGCAGCGAATGGTACCAGGGCCGCTCTCGCAATCCGCCCTGTTGGAGCAGACCGAGGGTTCGGCGGAGCTCCGCGCCCATCGCCTCGACGTCGAGCTTGGCGTAGGGTGACGATGTGCGCCGGTCCACCTCACAATAGAGGCAGTTGAAATTACACTGCCGGTCGGGCGTCATGTTCACCCCCAGGGAAAGCCCGCGAGCGCGGGGCGAAATGACCGCGTAAACAAAACGATTGCCGAGAAAATCGCGCGGACGGCCGAAAGCGGTGTCGTTGACGGAAAAGGGATGCCCCGCCTCGCCGTTCTTGACTTCGGAGCGACCGGTGGCTGACGCGGGCTTGGACGAATGTTTGCCCGACGAATCTGGCATGGGCGCATCATAGACCCGGATGCGGCCAGCTACTACACGGTTGTTGGCTAAATATTAACCTATCTTGCCGCGCCTCGGTTGAATTTTTTCCGGTTCGTTTCCGGTCCTTTAAAAAAATGGCGTGCCGGCCCGCAAATTTTGGCAATGGAAGAGCCTTTTTTGTCATTATCGGGCCCATCGCTTGAACCGGGGTCGGCGCCGGCCCAAACTCCGCGCGTCGGAATATTTTCACCCTTCAACCAAGGCTTGTTATGGCCAAATATCATGATCGTACTTCCTGGCTCAAAGGCGGGGTTGCCCGCTGCCTGACGCCGCCAGGCCAGCCGGCAGGACTGCCCTGGCGCCTGGTTCTCCTCGGTGCGCCCGGCGTCGGCAAGGGCACCCAGTCCGACCTGCTCTGCGAGCGGCTCGGGGCCTGTCACCTTTCCACCGGCGACGTTTTTCGCGCTTCCAAATCCACGCCCGAAAGTGAACTTTCCCCCGCCCTGACGAGCGCGCTCGATTTCATGTCGCGCGGCGCCCTCGTGCCGGACGAGACCGTCCTGCAAATGGTGGCGGAGCGCAGCCGTTGTCTGCGCTGCTCGGGCGGCTTCATTCTCGACGGCTTTCCCCGCACCGTTCCCCAGGCCAAGGCACTGGAAAAACTGCTGAAGGAACAGGATGTCGGCTTGACTGCCGTGCTCAATTACCGGCTACCGATTTCGCAGATCGTCGCCCGCCTCGGCGCCCGCCGCGTCTGCTCCAGCTGCAAGGCCGTTTATCATCTCACCAGCCTTCCGCCGAAGGTCGAGGGGATCTGCGACCGCTGCGGCGGAAAACTTTTCCAGCGCGACGACGATCGTCCGGAGTCCATCCGCGTGCGCATGCAGGCTTATCGGGAAAGCACCCAGCCTCTGATCGACTTTTACCGGCGGCGCGGGCTGCTTGTCTCGATCGAGGCCAAGGGCACGCCGGAAGAAATCTACGAGCGCACCCGCCAGCTCGTCCTGGCCAAGCTGACGCCGGACCACCATTTTCCCCCGGCACCGGCCGGCGGCGCGAATGGCGCGGTCGCCGTCACCTCGCCTGCCGCCTGAGCCGCTTAATTTCCTCGACCGCACGTTCCAGGCCGCGCTGCGCGTCCGGCGAAAGATCCTCGCCGAAACCGAGCTTCACGGCCGGAATCGTCAGCCACCAGGCCTCCGGGGCGTGACCGAAAACGTCGCGCGCCAGCGCCAGCATGGTGCGCGGATCGGCGGCGTGAGCCATGAGTTGGGTGGACTCCCCGGGCTCGAGCTTGCGCAACTGCACCTCGGCCGGCGCGTCCACCGCGGCGTCGACGAAAATCACCGTCTGCGCCTGCGCCACCGCCTCGGCATGTTCGGGCGAAAGCTGCTGGCAGACCAACGTGCGGACACCTGGCAGATGCAATGCCTCCACCGCGTCGGCCACGCGCGGCCCCACGCCATCGTCACGGCGCAGCACATTGCCGTAGCCAATGACAAGCAAGCCGCCGTCCGCCCCGGAAGAAGGTTCATTTCGCACAATCAAAGTCTAGACCGGCGGCGCCCCGGAAAACCAGCGGGAAGATGGCCCGGCGACGCAGCGTCACCTGGCCTCATCCGCCGGCGGGGACGGAATGCGGGTGGTCTGGCTCGCCACGCATTGCCAGCGCCCGTCCCGTTGTACAAACACATCGGTCATCCGTTGCGGTCCGCTGATGTCGACGCCGTTGGACCGGCCGTTCCATACGACGCGGAAAGTGACGACGGCAGCGGTGCCGTAGATCCGGACATTCAGGTCGCTGAGTTCAAAGGAATCGATGATCAGGCTGCCGGACCCGACGGTTTTGAGCGCCTGAGCTTTGGTCCAGACCCGCCCGGCCGGGTCGGTGAACATGAATTCTTCCGCTTGGATTTGGTCGATTTTCGCGACATCCCGGTGTTTCACGGCATTGGCCCATTCCTGTTCCAATGTCTGGAGTGCCTGTTCAGCTTTTCGGCACTCGGGACGGGGGGCAGTTTCATTTTGATTGGTCTGGCCATGCGAGAGTGACGCCGCGATCACGACCACCATGGCGAACAGGATTTTTTTCATGATGAGTTCTCCGTATGGGCTTGTTTAAAGATGAGCGGGGAAACGGCCCAAGTTCCGTTCCCCCGCTCTTTTGCCACAGCCTAAGAGAATTATCCCCGCGCCACTTCGTTGAGCACCGCGCCACCGGGAGCGATCAGGCGCACCTGCAACGGCATCTGGCCGACCGCATGGGTCGAGCAGCTCAGGCACGGATCGTAGCAACGGATGCCGTGTTCTATGCGGTTGAGCATCGGCTCGGGAATTTCGCTGCCGCGCACGTAGTGCCGCGCGATCTGCGCGACAGTGCGGTTCATGGCGAGATTGTTCTGACCGGTCGCGACGATGAGATTGACCTTCTGGAGCAGGCCGTGACGGTCCACGATGTAGTCATGGAAGAGGGTGCCGCGCGGGGCCTCGCTCACGCCCACGCCGCGCAGGCTGTTGATGCCGGCGTCGGCCCGCAGGTTCTCACTGAGCAGATCCGGATCGTCGAGCCCGCGCTCGATCAGCTCAAGAGAGGCGAGGATCTCGATCAGTCGCGCATAATGGTAAAGGAAGGAGGAGGTGACGGCGCCGCGGCCCATTTGCTTGAACGCGCGCAGTTCCGCGTCGGCCTTGGGCACGCCCATCCGCTCGCAAACATTGAGGCGGGCCAGCGGACCGACACGATAGATTCCGCCGGGAAAACCGAGGGGCAGGTAATACGGCGACTTGAGATAGGAGGAGCCCTGCACCGATTCGCCGATGACGGTGTTGTATCGGGCCGGATCGATCCGGTCGGCAATGATGTTGCCACTGCTGTCGATGAAGCGCAGCGCGCCGCCGTAATGCTCCCAGGCGCCGTCGGCGGCGACCAGGCCCATGAAAAGCGAGGGAAAATTACCAAAGATCTGTGCCTCGCGCTCGTGCGTCTGCAGCGTCTTTTTGAACAGGTCGAGTCCAGTATTCGCAGTGGCGAAAGCCTCGGTCAGCCAGCCGCGAATTTTCGTGCGGCCTTCATCGGTCAACGCGCTGCGCACGCCGCCGGGTACCGCCCAGGCGGGATGGATTTTCTTCCCGCCGAGGATCTCGATGATTTCCTGGCCGAACTGGCGCAGCCGGATGCCGGCCCGGGCAAGTCCGGCGTTGGAGGCGATCAGCCCGAAGACGTTGCGCTGCGCCGGCGGCGCGTCCCAGCCGAGGAGGAGGTCGGGGGCGCTGAGATGGAAAAAGCTGAGTGCGTGGCTCTGGACGAACTGGCCCAGGTTCATCAACCGGCGGAGCTTTTCCGCCGCGGGAGGGATGCTCACCGCCATGATGCCGTCACCGGCCTTGGCCGAGGCGAGCAGGTGGCTGACCGGGCAGATGCCGCAGATGCGCGGGGTGATGCCGGGCATTTCACTGAAGGGACGGCCTTCGCAGAATTTCTCAAAACCGCGGAATTCGACGACGTGAAATTCGGCGTCGGTAACATTCCCGGCGTCGTCGAGAAAAATGCTGATCTTGGCGTGCCCCTCGATGCGGGTGACGGGATCGATGACGATGCGTTTTGCCATGGTTCGCTCCTTTCGGTTTAACCGAACTTGAGTTGAGCTCCTTCCAGTTTGGGTGCGGTCCCTTCAAGCACCTGCACGAGCAGCGCCTTGATGTGGGCGGCCGGCGGGGGGCAGCCGGGCAGAAAATATTCAACGTGGACGATTTCGTGCACCGGCCGCACCCGGTCCAGCAAGGCCGGCACGATGCCATCCTCCTTCGGCGGGCGTGGATTGTTCTGGGCGTGCTCGATGTAGGCGCACTGCAGGACGTTTTCGACGTTGTTTGCGCCGAGCTGGTTGCGGATGGCGGGCACGTTGCCCGTCACGGCGCAATCACCGAAGGAAACGAGGACCTTGGTCCGGCGGCGGATCTTGTGCAGCAGCTCAAGGTTGTCCTCGTTGCAGATCGCGCCCTCGATGAGGCACACGTCCACCTTGTCCGGATATTCCTTCACATCGATCACCGGGCTGTAGACGAGGTCGATCTTCCCCGCCAGTTCGATGAGGAACTCGTCGAGGTCGAGAAATGACATGTGGCAGCCGGAGCAGCCGCCAAACCAAACCGTGGCTATTTTCAGACGATCCATTGTTTTTTCTCCCGGGCGTTGACGATGAATTCGAGTTTGGTGCGGTCGCGCTCCATTTCGCACACCGTCGAGCCCTTGTGGAACAGCGCGCCCGTGGGGCAGGACTGCACGCATTTGCCGCAAGAGGTGCAGGTCTCGGCGTCGCCCCATGGCTGGTTGAGGTCGTTGATGATGGTGGACTTCGCTCCGCGGCCGGCGACGTTCTTGGTTCCGGCGCCTTCGATGTGCCAGCAGACACGGACGCAGCGGGTGCAGAGAATGCACCGATTGTGGTCCATGCCGAAAAGCCGGTGGGTCGCATCCATCTGCCATTTCGGGTAGCAATAGTCGTAGCGCACGTGCTCCATGCCCTGGTTGTAGGCGAGCGTTTGCAGCTCGCAGTAGCCGTTGGCGACGCAGGCGGCGCAGACGTGGTTGCGCTCGGCGAAAAGCAGCTCGAGGGTCATGCGGCGGTACTTGCGCAGCCGCTCGCTGTCGGTCCTGACCTCCATGCCCTCGCTGATCTTGGTCGTGCAGGCGGGCAGGAGTTTGGGCGTGCCGGCGAGCTCGACCAGGCAGAGACGGCAGGCGCCGACGTCATAAACGCCTTCGAGATGGCAGAGCGTCGGCAGTTTGATGCCGGCGTCGGCGGCGACCTCGAGGATCGTCGCGCCTTCGTCGGCACTGACCTGCTTCCCATCGATGATTAAGGTTTTGGCGGCCATGGGAAATTATTTCGCCTCCGTTTTGGTTTTCGCGGCCGTGGCCGGCGCGGTGGTCCCGTTGCGCGGGCCGTATTGATCCGGCTGCAGCAACTCCAGGTATTCCTGGCGGAAGAACCGCAGCGTGCTGACGACCGGATTCGGCGCGTTCTGGCCGAGGCCGCAGAGGCTGGTGTTGCGCACCATGTCGCAGAGTTCCTCCAGGGTCTGGAGGTCGCGCGCGGTGGCTTTCCGGTCGAGAATTTTCTCCAGGAGATGGTGCATCTGGGCGGTGCCGGCGCGGCAGGGAATGCATTTGCCGCAGGACTCGTCCATGCAGAACTCCATGAAGAACCGCGCCACGTCGGGCATGCGGGTGGTTTCGTCCATCACGATCATGCCGCCCGAGCCCATGATGGATCCGAGCTTGGTCAGCGATTCGTAATCGACCGGCGTGTCGAGCGCCTCGGCGGGAATGCAGCCGCCGGAGGGGCCGCCGGTCTGCACGGCCTTGATCTTGCCGCCGTCGGGTGCGCCGCCGCCCATCTCCTCCACGATCTGGCGGAGGGGCGTGCCCATGGGAACCTCGATCAGACCGGTGTTGGAAATTTTGCCGGCGAGGGCGAAGACCTTAGAGCCCTTGCTTTTTTCCGTGCCGATGCTGGCAAACCAGGCCGCGCCGCGGCGGTAAATCGGCGGGACGTTGGCGAAGGTTTCCACATTGTTGATCAGGGTCGGACAGCCCCACAGGCCGCTCTCGGCCGGGAATGGCGGGCGCGGGCGCGGCGTGCCGCGCTTGCCTTCGACCGACATCATCAGCGCGGTTTCCTCGCCGCAGACGAAGGCGCCCGCGCCGATGCGGATATCGATGTTGAAATTGAACGGCGATTCGAAAATTCCGCTGCCGAGGAGGCCGAGTTGTTTCGCCTGCTTGATGGCGGTCTGCAGCCGCTTGATCGCGAGCGGATATTCCGCCCGGCAGTAAATGAAGCCCTGGTTCGCCCCCACGGCGTAGGCCGCGATTGCCATGCCTTCGAGCACAGCGTGCGGATCGCTTTCCAGCACGCTGCGGTCCATGAACGCGCCGGGGTCGCCTTCGTCGGCGTTGCAAACGACGTATTTCTGCTGGCCTGGGGTCTTTGCCACCGTGCCCCACTTGATCCCGGTGGGAAAGCCGGCGCCGCCGCGGCCGCGCAGCCCGCTCTTGACCATTTCCTCCACGACTTCCTTCGGCGTCATCTCGCGCAGGACGTGATGCAGCGCCTGGTAGCCGTCGACGGCAATGTAGGCCTCGATGCGCTCGGGATCGATCTCGCCGCTGTTGGCCAGGACGATGGACAGTTGCTTGCGGAAAAACGGCTGGTTCAGGTCGCCTTGCTTGATGCTGGTCTTGCCGCCCTTCAGCGCCGCGATGATCGCCTTGGCGTCGTCCGGCGTGACCTTTTCATAAAGCTTGGTACCGGGATCGACTCCGACCAGCGGTCCTTCGCAACACAGCCGCATGCAGCCGACTCCGCGCACCTCCACCTGGTCGCTCAAGCCGGCCTCCTTCACCGCCTGGTCGAGGTTCTTTTTGACCGCCTCGGAATTGGAGGACATGCAGCCCGCGGCCATGCAGCAGCGGATGACCGTTTTCTTGCGGGAGGCCCGCTCCTTTTCCGCGATTGCGATGAGATCATCAATGACCATGGGGCAGCCATCCTTTCAATTGGGCGAGCGCGCTCTCGGGCGTCTGGTGCGGCGTGACCGCGCCGTCATAGACGACGGCGGGAGCGATGCCGCAGGCGCCGATGCAGCGCGCGGTGAGCAAAGAGAGTTGCTTGTCCGGCGTGGTCTCGCCGGCCTTGACCTTCGCCGCCGCCTCGACCGCGGCCAGGACCTTGGCCGCCCCCTTGACGTAGCAGGCGGTGCCGAGGCAGACGACACAGGTGTGCGCGCCCTGCGGCTTGAGGGTGAAGAAATGGTAGAAGGTGGCCACGCCGTAGACGCGGCTGGGCGGAAGCATCAGCCGGTTGGCGATGTAGAGCAGCAGGTCGTCGTCAAGGAATCCGAACAATTCCTGGCCCTTGTGCAGCACCTCGATCAAGGCGTCCTGGCGGTGCTGGTGTCGCTTGATGTGCGCATCGAGAATCTTGAAACGCTTGTCGCCGCTGGCGTGCTCCAGCACGCGGGCGGAGGACAGTCGCTTTGTTTCCGGCATTACGGCATCTGCTTTCACGATGCCTCAGCATAAGCCCAACCGCCAAAAGGCTCTCCGCATTAATTGGGATTGGGTGGCCATTTTTTGGGTGAATGCGATCACCGCGAAGAGCCCGTCAAGAAAGGCCGAGCAAATGCCAAGATTGGAGAAGTGCCGCCACTCCGGTTGGGATAAAGTTGACCGCCTGTCCTATTTACAGGGATGGAAAACAATTTCCGCAACGAAGATCGGTTATGACCACAAAAACAAAATCTCCCAAATACGTTTACCTCTTTGGTAACAAAAAAGCCGATGGCAACGGCTCCATGAAACCGCTCTTGGGCGGCAAGGGCGCAAATCTCGCCGAGATGTCGCGCATCGGCCTGCCGGTGCCCCCGGGCTTCACCATCACCACCGAGGTCTGCACCTATTATTACGCCCACAAGCGTTCCTATCCCAAGAACCTGGCCCCCACCGTCGAGGCCGGCATGGCCCACATCGAGGCCATCATGGGCACGAAGTTCGGCGACAAAAGCGCCATGCCCCTGCTCGTCTCCGTCCGCTCCGGCGCCCGCGATTCCATGCCGGGCATGATGGACACGATCCTCAACCTCGGCCTCAACGACGAAACCGTCCTCGCCCTGGTCAACGCGACCAAAAACGAGCGCTTCGCCTGGGATTGCTACCGCCGCTTCATCCAGATGTACGGCGACGTCGTCATGGGCGTGCAGAAAAGCGCCGGCGAGGACCACGAGCCGTTTGAAACCGTCATTCACGACCTCAAGCACGAGCGCTACCATGCCGACGTCGAGGATCCGAAGCTTACCGTGGCCGACCTCAAGGAGCTCGTCACCCGTTTCAAGAAACTGATCAAGCAACGCACGAACAGCGAATTTCCGCAGGATCCGTGGAAGCAATTATGGGGCGCCGTCGGCGCCGTCTTTGGCTCGTGGATGAACGACCGCGCCATCGTCTACCGCCGCAAATACAACATTCCCACCGAATGGGGCACCGCCGTCAACGTCCAGGCCATGGTTTATGGCAACACCGGCGACAAGTCCGGCTCCGGCGTCGCCTTCACCCGCGACCCGGCTACCGGCGAAAAAGTTTTCTACGGTGAATTTCTCATCAACGCCCAGGGCGAGGACGTCGTCGCCGGCGTGCGCACCCCCGAGCCCGTGGCGCAGCTCAAGAACCACCTGCCCGCCGCCTTCGATGAACTCGAAATCATCCGCAAGACGCTCGAGTCGCACTTCAAGGACGTGCAGGATTTCGAATTCACCATCCAGGACGGCAAGGTCTTCATGCTCCAGACCCGCAATGGCAAGCGCACCGGCCTCGCCGCCGTCCGCTTCGCCATCGAGATGGAGAAGGAAAAACTGATCGACTGGAAGACCGCGGTCCGTCGCGTTCCGGCCGACCAGCTCGACCAGGTGCTTGCGCCCGTCTTCGACCGCAAGGCCGTCAAGGCCGCGAAGTGCATCGCCAGGGGCCTGCCCGCCGGACCCGGCGCCGCCTCCGGCCGGATGTATCTCAACGCCGAGCGCGCCGTGACCGCCGCCGAGAAGGGCGAAAAAGTCCTGCTCGTCCGCAATGAAACCTCACCCGAAGATCTGCGCGGCATGATCGCCGCCGAGGGCATCCTCACCGCCAAGGGCGGCGTCAGCTCGCATGCCGCGCTTGTCGCCCGCCAGATGGGCAAGGTCTGCGTCTGCGGCGCCGCCGCGTTGCAAATCGACTATGCCGCCAAGACCATGACGGTGGACGGCACGGTCTACAAGGAGGGCGACTACATCTCCATCAACGGCACCGCCGGCGAGGTTTATCCCGGCGAACTTCCCACCGCCGCTTCGGAAATCGTCCAGGTGCTGGTCGAAAAATCGCTCGACGCCAAGGACAGCCCGACCTGCCAGATGTTCAACAAGCTGATGGATTGGTGCGCGAAAGCCACCAAGCTCCAGGTCCGGACCAACGCCGACACGCCGGAGCAGACGGCCAACGCCGTCGCCTTTGGCGCCACCGGCATCGGCCTGACCCGCACAGAGCACATGTTCTTCGAAGGCAACCGCATCGACGCGATGCGCGAAATGATCCTCGCCGACAACCTCGATGACCGGAAGAAAGCCCTGGCCAAGCTCCTCCCCTACCAGAAGAAGGATTTTGTCGGCATCTTCAAGGAGCTGAAAGGCCTGCCCGCGACCATCCGCTTCCTCGATCCCCCGCTGCACGAATTCCTCCCGCACGAGGACGCCGCCCAGCAGGACCTGGCGACCAAGATGGGCGTGCCGGTGGCCAAGATCAAACAGCGCGTCAAGGAGCTCCATGAATTCAATCCCATGCTCGGCTTCCGCGGCTGCCGCCTCGGCATCGTTTATTCAGAAATTTCCGAAATGCAGTCCCGCGCCATCTTCGAAGCCGCCGCCGAGGTCCAGAAGGCCGGCATCAAGGTGAAGCCGGAGGTCATGATTCCGCTCGTCGGCTTCAAGAAGGAGCTCGATCTCCAGCTCGAGGTCGTCCACCGCGTAGCCAAGGAGGTCATGGCGGAGAAATCCGTCGTGCTCGATTACCTTGTCGGCACCATGATCGAGGTGCCGCGTGGCGCGCTCACCGCTGACGAAATCGCGCAGAGCGCAGAGTTCTTCAGCTTCGGCACCAACGACCTGACCCAGACCTGCCTCGGCATGAGCCGCGACGACTCCGGCTCCTTCCTCCCGCCCTATGCTGAACTGGAAATCGTGACGAAGAATCCCTTCGCTTCGATCGATCAGAGCGGCGTCGGCCAGCTCATGCAGATCGCGGTCGAAAAAGGCCGGAAGACGCGCGAGAAAATCAAGCTCGGCATCTGCGGCGAACACGGCGGTGATCCCGCCTCGGTGAAGTTCTGTCACAAGCTCGGACTCACCTATGTCAGCTGCTCGCCCTTCCGTGTGCCGGTCGCCCGTCTCGCCGCGGCCCAAGCCGCGTTGGAAGAGCAAAAGTAACCTACCTACCCTTGCCCGCCGGTATCATTACGATGCCGGCGGGCTTTTTTTTCAGCACATGGAGCTGTGACTAAGCTCAATCCAGCGGCTGCCAGGGCGCGGGGACGTTGCCGACGAGGCTGAAACTGGCCGGCGTCGTGCCGTTCATGAGCAGGATGCCAACGTCGCCCGTGGTCGGATTGTCCAGCAGCAGGTCCGGCGAGCCGTTGCCGTTGAAATCCGCCACACCGGACACGACCCAGGGCGACGGCAGATCGATGACCGGCGCGAAGCTCGTGACCGTGGCGCCGTTCATCAGGCTGATGACCAGATTGCCGCTCGTTGGATCGTACCACAGCAGGTCGGATTTGCCGTCACTGTTGAAATCGCCGACGCCGACGATCGTCCAAGGCACCGGCAGCGCGCCGATCGAGGTGAAGCCGGTGACCGTCGTGCCGTTCAAGGTCCAGAATCCGAGCGCGCCGCGGGTGTTTTCCCAAAGAATATCCGTCTGGCCATCGTTGTTGAAATCACCGAGGCCGACAATGCTCCAAGACGAATCGACCACGCCGAGACCGACGTAGCTGCTGAATGACGTTCCGTTCATCAGCATAACGCCAACCTCGCCAGTGGCGGCATTGCGCCAGAGAATGTCGGCCTTGCCGTCGTGGTTGAAGTCGCCCACCGCTGCGATGCTCCACGGTGCCGGCACGTTGCCCAGCGCGGTGAAGCCGGTCTGTGTCGTTCCGCTCATGTTCCAGATACCGAAGTCGCCGGTACTCGCATTGCGCCAGAGCACGTCCGCCCCGCTGTCACCGTCGAAATCTTTCACCGTCCAGCCGGACGGGCCGGCCAGCGCCAGAATAAGCTTATTACTCAAGGGGCTTCCCAATCCTGTCACCAAATCATAGCGGGTGCCCGCAGGATTGCCGTTACTGCCGGAAGTGATGTCGCGGAAATAGCCGGCATAATTGGAATTCGCCAACGAGTAAATGAGGCTGGGCGCCGAACTGATCGATTGCGCGCGCAGCGAGTTCGCGAGGGCGAAAAGCGCGGCCCACTGTGGAGCGCTCATGCTTGTGCCGCCATATTGCCCCCAACCCGGGCCGGTCTGATAAACCGGCACGCCCGTGTTGGGATCGGCATCATAAGCCACGTCCGGAACGCCGCGCTTCGTGCCGCTCAACCAGCCGGTTTGATAGCTCGGGATCAGTTCGTAGGCGCTGAGGCCGCCTCCGCTGCCCGACCACGCGGTCTCCGATGTGACGTTGTTTGAAGAATCGAGATGCAGCGACGTGCCGCCGACGCCAACGACAAAGGGAGAGCTCGCCGGATAAGAGACCCCGGCACCGCTGTCGCCGGAAGAAGCGAAAAATGAAACGCCCGAAACATTAAAATGAAAATCGGAGGTCGATTCCGTGGAAAATTCCGAGCCGCCCCAACTCATCGAAATCTGTTTTGCGCCCAAGCCCACGGCGTAGTCGACCGCGGCGAAAAGATCGGTCGTCGATGCCGACTTGGCAGCGACCAGGACAATCGTCGCGTCCGGAGCGATGGCATGCGCCCATTCGACATCGAGCGAAGTTTCGCCCGCCCATCCGCTATTCGTGCCCGGAGTGCCTTGTGGGTAATAGATCGCAACCGTGGTGCTGGGGATGCCAAATTGCGCGCAAAAGGTATCAAGGTCAGCCTGGATCGTCGGGCTGCCGTAAGCGTCGACGATCGCGATCGTCTGTCCCGCTCCGGTGGCACTGAGCTGATCGAATCCATAGGCGTGCCGGAGCTGCTGCGGAGTATAACCAGTCGGGCTCGAGCCCGTGGCAAAAGGAATTATCGAACGATGGACCGGCGGGTGCATGGTGTGGCCGACCGGAATGATTTCTCCGCGGCGATCGGCCTCGCGATCGGCGCGCAACAGCGCGGCGGTTGATAAAAAAAGAATACAGCCGGTGAGTGAGCGCAGGATGCAATTTTTCATAAAATTAATTCACCCGTTCGCGCCGTCGGAGGAAGCACAGCTATCCGAGAGTCCCGATCGAGGCTTTCGCTCGTGCGGCTGGAATGAGGGGTACAAGTGAAGTGGCCCACTCATTCCCTGAGCGAATCAGGCAGCAAGGTGAAATCTACCGCATGATGACGCCTTCAGGTTTTCCCCGACCGTTGATTAGGGGTCATTGTGACAACCTGAAGCAGACCGGCCTCCATCAGGCGCACGAGCTTTTCACAATTTTCTATGGCCACAAAAAAACGCCGGGCCGGCGAACCGGCCCGGCAGTTGCAATCGGACCCCAAAATCAGCGACAATCCAGTCAGTCAGACATACTTGAATCAGTCGGCCGTTTCATTCCAAATTAGGTAACGGGTCCGTTACGCGTGCCCGCTCCGCGGCGCTCACTTTCCGGGCGGACGGCAATCAGTGCAAAATTTCTCCACGCGTGCAGTCGCCGGCGATGTCGAGCAGCTGTATGCTGGAAATGGTCTTGAACGCGACGAAGTCGGAAAAAGTCCAAACGACTTTTTTGTCCGGGGTCACCTCGATAACGTGCGGCGCGCGGCCAAATTGGTCATGGCCGAGCCAGTTGGTCAGAACCGTATTGCCGTTGGGCAACCGTTGCAGCCCGCTGAGAAATTTCAGGCTGACGCCGGGCAGCTCGTCGGCCTTGACCTCCCAGATGACGCGGCCCGCGTGATCGACTTCGAAGACATGCGCGCCCTGGCCCTTGCGGTCGCCGCAAGCGATAAGGGTGTGACCGGTCGGGAGGCGGATGGCGGTATGCGGGCCGCCGGGAGCGGGAATTTCCCAAACCAGGGTGCCGGAATTGTCGTACTCGCGGACGACATCGAGGCCGAAATGCGCCACGAGGTAATGGCCATCAGCCAGCTTGCGCGCATTGCGCATGAAGCTGTGCCCGCCAGATTTTCCCTCCGGCAGGAGCCGGATTTCCCTGGCGATCGATCCGTCCGGCCGCACTTCGAGCAGGCGGCCGCTCGTGCACTCCCCGATGAAGGTGTCGCCGTTCGCCAGACGCTGGCAGGCGAAAATCTCGGCGGAACTTTCATACGAGAACACCACCTGTTTGTCGCGAGTCACTTCTTTCACTCCATGACCGGTCGTGAAGAGCAGGTGTCCGTTGGGCAACGCCCAGACATCGTTGCATAACGGCGCGGGATATTCCCATTCCACTTTGCCGGCCGGCGAAACGAGGCAGACTTTGCCGGCGGTGTAGTCCGCGCAGAGAAAAGGATGGCCGGAAACGCCGGCGCCGGCCGGCGCGGCCAGCAGGGACGTCGCCACGGTCGCCGAACAAAACGTCGCGGCCAGCCGCGGATGAAACGGGCGGAGGCAAAACGAGATTTTTTTCCGGAAGCTGGACACGCTTCCACCATGGCCGGCTGGATCGGCAAACATCGGTTGAGAGAAAACAAAAATTCCCAGGCACGTCAAACTC
The DNA here is from genome assembly GCA_035650695.1 of Opitutaceae bacterium. GTDB lineage: Bacteria > Verrucomicrobiota > Verrucomicrobiia > Opitutales > Opitutaceae > DASRHD01. The sequence goes on along the minus strand of DASRHD010000047.1, from coordinate 492 downwards.
GCCGGGAAACGCATCTCCCTCGCCTAAAGCGAACGGATCATCGCAAGGTATTGCTTTTTCTGGTCGTCAGGCAAAAGCGAATCCTGGGAAAGGTAGTTTTCCGCGGCGGCGGGATCGCGGCGGCCCCAGGGCAGCATGACGGCATTCAGCACGTCCTGCCGCAATGCGGGATCAGCAACCGATTCGGCCCACGTGGCGGCCAGGCACGGGCTGGCCTGCAGCACGGGCGAATCGCCAACCCATTCGGCGATGAGCTGATCAGACGCGGGATCGGCCGTGTGTTCGGTCAGCCATTGGACGGCGGCCACGGCGTCTTGATTGGACCAGCGATTAAAAACGCGCTGCATGGCATCGGCCCGGCCGTCAGCGGCGGACAATGTCGTGGCCCAGTTCATCGCCGTTTCCGGGTCGGTCGCGGTCCAGCCCGTGGCGAGCGAGGCGAGCGCATAGTTCCGGCCCTCCGAGGCGGGAAGCGCGCGGAGCCAGCCGAGG